>JALTNO010000445.1 GCA_027000645.1 Paracoccaceae bacterium
ATCGACCACGACGCTGCCACCTGCCTTCACAACCGCGGCGGCGCGCCGGGACAGCGCGCGATAGACCCGTTCGGACACCTCCGGCGCGTAGGCCTTCGCAGGCAGGCGGGTGTCGGCCGGAACGCCGAACAGCGCCTTGCGGGTGCGGTCGCTTTCGATGATGCGCGCACCGGGAGGCGGACCCAGATGCGCCGAGAGTGCCTCGGCAATCGTGGTCTTGCCGGTGCCGCTGAACCCGCCGATGATGACGGCTGCGGGTTCGGTCACTTGCGGGGCGGGGTGCAGCAGCTGCCGGGCCAGGTCGAAATACTGCCGCGCCGTGGCCGCCAGGCGCGCCCGTGCGCCGGCCCCGGCCCCGGCTTCGACCTCGGCCATGTCGGCCTGGGTGGCGGTGACATGGGCCCGCACCGCAGCCCGCAGGGCCATGAAGAAGGGGAGCAGCACGAACCCCTCGTCCTCGCCGGTTTCGTCGCAATAGCGGTTCGCGGCCAGATTGGCCAGCGGCGCATGGCCGCGATGCCACAGGTCCATCAGCAGGAAAGCCAGGTCGTAAAGCACGTCGATGGTGGCGATGCGGTCGTTGAACTCGATGCAGTCGAAGGGCGTGGGCCGGCCCCGGAACATGCAGATGTTGCCAAGGTGCAAATCGCCATGACAGCGCCGGACAAGGCCCTGCGCCTCGCGCCGGTTCAGCATGTTCGCATGACGGGCCAGCGCATCGCGAAAGGCGCTGTCCAGCGCTTCGACCTCGGCAGGCTCGAAAACCGAACTGGTGGCAAAGCCCGCGCGGTTGATCTTCAGAACCGCGGCGATGTTGGCCGCGCCGGATTCGCCGTGCATGACCGCGGCGCCGGCGTGCCAGCGGGCGGTGGCATGGGCGATGGCCTCGATCATGTCGGTGTTCAGCCCGCCGCGATCGGCGATGGAACTGAGAAGGGCGTCGGGTTCGAAACGGGCCATTTCGACCACCGCCTCGACCAGCGCGCCGGGGCCGTCGAATTCCAGCCCTCCGCCGGGGGCGCGGGTGATCCGCCGCACGCCCAGGTAGAGGCCGGGCGCGTGCGGCGCGTTCAGCGCCAGTTCCCGTTCGCAGTTCTCGAGCCGAAGCGCGAGGGTCGAGAAATCCGCATAGGGCAGGCGCCGGGCACGCTTCATCTTCAAGGCCCTGTCACCGGCGAGGAAGACCCACGACAGATGGGTTTCGATCACCTCGACGGGGGTGTCGATCCCGTGTGTCGCCGGATCGGAGAGGAAGGCGAAAACCTCGCCCTGGTCGGTATCGCGCGCCATCAGGTTCTCTCACTGCCCGAAGGCCGATTGCCGCCCCGGCCGGCGGTCACGGCTTGGGATGGTCGTCCCACTGGCCGGACAGGATCCGGCGGCTGTCGCCTTCGGGGTCGTCATACTGGTTGGTCCTGACCGTGTAGAAGAAGGCCAGCAGGCCGATGCCGCCCAGAAACAGTGAAACCGGGATGAGGATGATCAGCACTTCCATGGGTTCACCTTGCCCGCAGGGCGTTCAGGGATACCGTAATCGATGATGCCGACATCGCCAATGCGGCAATCAGCGGCGTGGCCAAACCCGCCACCGCCAGCGGGACGGCGATCACGTTGTAGATGGTGGCGATCCGGAAATTCTCGCGGATGCGTTTCGTGGCCCGGCGGGCGGTGGTGCAGGCATCGGCGATGGGCGACAGATCCGTTCCCAGCAGAACGATATCCGAGGCAACGCGCGCCGCATCCAGCGCCGTTGCGGGCGAGATCGACACATGCGCCGCCGCAAGCGCCGCGGTGTCGTTCAGGCCGTCCCCGACCATCAGGATCTTGCGGCCCTCTTCGGACAGGCTCTGCACCCTTGCGGCCTTGTCCTCGGGCCGCGCCTCGGCCACCCATTTGCCGATGCCCACCTGCCGGGCCAGGCTTTCCACCGCCGGCGCCACGTCACCCGAGATCAGCAGCACCTCCTTGCCCGCCTCGCGCAGGGCGCGCACGGCTTCGGCCGCGCCGGGGCGCAGCCTGTCGCTGAAGGCGAAGGGGATCGGTGTGCGGTCGCCGATGGCCAGCCAGGCGGTCGTCTGCGCCCCCTGTGCCGCGCCGACCCAGTCCGCCCGGCCCAGCCGGACCCTTTGCCCCCGGTACAGCCCTTCGGTGCCGAAACCCGGCACTTCGGTCACCTCGGTGACGGCGGCGGGCTGGAGCCCGGCCTCGCGCGCGGCGGCGGCAATCGCGCGCGAAAGCGGGTGCGAAGAGGCCTCGGCAAGGGCCAGTGCGATTTCCACGTCGCTGCGGGCGTGATCTTCAAGATTGACCGGTTGCAGCTCTCCGGTGGTCAGCGTTCCGGTCTTGTCGAAAACCACCGTATCGACCTGGGCCAGCCGTTCGAGCGCGGTGGCGTTTTTGATCAGCAGCCCCTTGCGGAACAGCCGCCCCGAGGCCGCGGTCGTCACCGCCGGCACCGCCAGCCCCAGCGCGCAGGGGCAGGTGATGATGAGCACCGCCGCCGCGATGTTGAGCGCCGTGCGCATGTCCCAGGTGTAGAGATACCAGCCGACGAAGCTCAGCGCGGACAGGATATGCACGCCGGGGGCGTAGAGCTTCGCCGCCTGATCGGCCAGCGAGGTGTAGCGCGAGCGCCCCGATTCGGCGATTGCCACCAGATCGGCCATGCGGTGCAGCGAGGTGTCCTCGCCCACGGCCGTGGCCCGGATCACCAGCGGCCCGGTGAGGTTCACCTCTCCCGCGCTGACCTGCTGGCCCGGTTCGGCGGCGACGGGCAGGGTCTCGCCAGTCAGCAGCGATCGGTCGAGTTCGGAGCGGCCCTCGACGATCTCGCCATCCACCGGCATGCGCGCGCCGGGGCGGATGCGGATGCGGTCACCGACCTTCAGTTCGGCAACGGCGACCTCTTCTTCCTCGCCGTCGTCGCGGATGCGGATCGCGCGGGGCACCTCCAGCGCCGCCAGCTCCTCGGCGGCCGAGCGGGCGATGGCGCGGGTCCGGTGATCCAGATACCGCCCGGCCAGCAGGAAGAAGGTCAGCGCCAGCGCCGCGTCGAAATAGGCGTGTTCGCCCGACAGCGAGGTTTCCCACAGCGACGTGGCCAGCGCCAGCAGGATCGCCAGCGAAATGGGCACGTCCATGTTCAGCCGCCGGCTCGAGAGCCCCCCCCAGGCGTTGCGAAAGAAGGGCTGGGCGCTGAAGGCGATGGCGGGCAGGGCGATGGCCGCGGAAATCCAGTGAAACAGGTCACGGGTGGCACCCTCGGCGCCGGACCAGACCGAGACCGAAAGCAGCATGACGTTCATCATCGCGAAGCCGGCCACCGCAAGGCGCATCAGCAGCTCGCGCCCGGCCCGGTCGCTTGCCGTCGAGGACAGGACCCCGGGGTCCAGCTCGTGCGCCTCGTAGCCGAGCTTCTCCAGCGCGGGGATCAGGTCGGCCGCACGAATGTCGGGGTCGGCCTCGATCATCGCGCGCTTCAGGGTCAGGTTGACGCGCGCCTCGCGCACGCCGGGATGGGCGTTCAGCACGCTTTCGACATCGACGATGCAGGTCTGGCAGTGGATCGTCGGCAGCGAAAGCGCGATCCGGGCATCGGGCAGAGCCGCCTCCGCCGCCTCCGCCGGGGCGGCAAGGCAGCCGGGGCAGGCGGCTGCGGTCGGCGGGCGAAGCTCGGCCGTCACGGGATCATCTCACCACGTGGATCTGGATCTTCTGGGTGAATTCGGTCCCGTCATCCGCCAGCGCCTTCAGCCGCACGTCCCAGCGCCCCGCCGGCAGTTCGACGCTGGCCACGTAGGCCGAGCCGTCGAACTGGAAATCAGGGGCGAAATCGTCCCTGTTCTGGGTTGGACGGCCGACCGTGGCCTCCAGCTGCGCCACCTTGACGGGTTGGCCCTGCCGGTCGGTGAAGGCAAGCTTCAGCACGCCGTTCTCTTCGTCGGCATCGACCGTCCAGCCAAGCCGCCTGTGCGCGGCCAGCCGCGTGTTGAATTCCTGGCTGGCGACATAGCCGTTGCGCACCTCCAGCCCCGGAAAGGTGGAAATAGCGCTCCAGGCGAGAACGCCGTTGACCAGGAAGATCGTGCCGAAGAAACCCCCGAACACCAGCGCGGCGTGAAAGCCGGTGAATTTGCGTTCCGCCATGGTTCAGTTTCCCCTCCCGTTGAAGGTGGTGTCCTTGTAGGCCCGTTCGTTATTGGTCAGATCCTCGACCCACAGGCGGATCTCGGTCCGTTCCGACCTTGCCGGCAGGGAGTCCCTGGGCGCGGTTATGTATACCCGCTGCTGATACAGCGTGTCAGCAGGAACCTGCACCGTCCCGTAGGGCGATCCCTCGATCGTGAGATTCAGGCTCGGGTCGCCCTTGACGGTCAGCCGGAAGGGGCGCGTCTCGCCATGCTTGTTGCGCAGGCGCACGTCATAGGTGTTGCGGATCGACCCGTCGGCCATGGTGACATATTGCGGGTTGCGCACCGGCGCCACGGAGATGTCGATGTCGGGGCGGATGAACAGGGCAAAGATCAGCCCGAAACCCACCAGCGACCAAAGCGAGGTGTAAAGGATGGTCCGCGGACGAAGGATGTGCTTCAGGATCGGCTTGGGCTGCTTGCCCGCGCGTTCGAGCTGTTCGTCGCTGTAGGCCATGTAGTCGATCAGGCCGCGCGGCTTGCCGATCTTGTCCATCACCTCGTCGCAGGCATCGATGCACAGCGCGCAGGTGATGCATTCCAGCTGCTGGCCGTTGCGGATGTCGATGCCCATGGGGCAGACATTGACGCAGGCCATGCAGTCGATGCAGTCGCCCTGGTTGGGGTCGAGCTTGCCCTTGCGCAGCTTGCCGCGCGGCTCTCCGCGCCATTCGCGATAGGCGACGACCAAAGTGTCCTCGTCCATCATCGCCGCCTGGATGCGGGGCCAGGGGCAGGCATAGATGCAGATCTGCTCGCGCGCGAAGCCGCCGAAGAAGAAGGTGGTGAAGGTCAGGATTCCCACCGTCGTATAGGCGATCGGGTGGGCGTTGCCGGTGACCAGATCGCGCAGAAGCGTGGGCGCATCCGCGAAATAGAACACCCAGGCCCCGCCCGTGGCCAGCCCGATCAGCAGCCAGAGCGTCCATTTCGTCACCCGCAGCCGCGCCTTGCGGAAGTCCAGCTTTTTCTGGCGATGCAGGCGCAGACGCGCGTTCCGGTCGCCCTCGACCCAGCGTTCGACCAGCATGAACAGGTCGGTCCAGACTGTTTGCGGGCAGGCATAGCCGCACCACACCCTTCCCAGCGCCGAGGTGAACAGGAACAGTCCCAGCCCGGCCATGATCAGCAGGCCGGCGACGAAGTAGAATTCATGCGGCCAGATCTCGATCCAGAAGAAATAGAACCGGCGGTTGGCCAGGTCCAGAAGCACCGCCTGATCGGGCAGGCTGGGACCGCGGTCCCAGCGGATCCATGGCACCAGGTAGTAGATACCCAGTGTCACGATCATGATGATCCATTTCAGGTTGCGGAACTGCCCCTTCACGCGTTTGGGAAAGATGGGTTCCCGTTCGGCGTAAAGAGGTTGGGCTGCGGGGGAATCGCTCACGGAATCGCTCCGGGGTTGGTCTTGTTTCTGGCGCCTTGTCACAAATGCCCTTTGCGCGAACCTTGACATGGGTCAAAAAGCGCATCGTGCAATCATGTTTTTTGGGGCATTCTGACATATGGAGCCGGAGCCGGCGGTGTTCCAGAGGCCGCGTATTCGGAGGCCTGCGACATGTTGGCCCGGAGGAACGAGGCCCCGTGAACCGGCCGGGAAGGCGTTGGCGTCGGCTTTTCAGGAAACGCGCGAACAGATCGAAAAGCCGACGCCATGCCCCGCTGTGGCCGATACGGTCACCGACGGGTATGCGAGTGTCGCAATGGCCCGAATCTTGCGAACACCACGACTGCGTGATCGGTCGCATGTTCTGGCCCCCGGCGATTTGACCGAAATCAAATGGGAATGATTTTTCGCGGATTGCGGCAGGTTTTCCGGGGGAGCGGCCATGCCGGTTGCCCCCGCCGGCCGCGGGAGGAAACGAAAACGGGCCGCCAACATGGGCGGCCCGTCGTTTTCGTACCGTGCAGTCGGTCTATTCGCCGCCGCCCAGCTGGTGAACATAGGTGGCGACCGCGCGGATCTGCGCTTCGGTCAGCTTGCCCGACCAGGCCGGCATGACGCCATAGCGGGAATTGGTGACGGTTTCGACGATCGTGTCGTAATCGCCGCCATACAGCCAGATGGCATCGGTCAGGTTCGGCGCGCCGAAATCGCGGCTGCCGGTTCCGCTGTCGCCGTGGCACGAGGCGCAGTTCTCGGCAAAGATCGCGGCGCCGGCTTCGACCTTGGTCGCATCCTTCGGTTCGCCCGAAAGCGACATGACGAAATTGGCCACCTGGTCGATCTCTTCCTTGCTCAGCAGCTCGTCGCGACCGAAGGCAGGCATTTCCGAGAAGCGCGTCTCGTCATTGTCCGGGCTGCGGATGCCGACGGTAACCGTGGTGTAGATCGACTCGATGTCGCCCCCCCACAGCCAGTCGTTGTCGAGCAGGTTGGGGAAGCCCTTGGCCCCCTGCGCACCCGAACCGTGGCACTGGACGCAGAAGGTCTTGAACACCGCGCCCCCGGCATTGACCGCGTAGCTGTTCAGTTCCGGATCCTTCGAGATTTCGGTCAGATCCGCCGCCTCCAGCCTGGCGTTGATCGCCGCATTGGCCTCTTCGGCCGCAGCGATTTCGGCCGCCACATCACCGCGCGTGGACCAGCCCAGGATCCCCGGCGTCGCCCCGCCGGGAAGCGGCCAGGCAGGGTAGAGGATCGTGTAGATCACCGCCCAGATGATCGTCGCGTAGAACGTCCACAGCCACCATTTCGGCAGGGGGTTGTTGAACTCTTCGATCCCGTCCCAGACGTGGCCGGTGGTTTCCGGATCGCCCTCGAACTTCTTGGATGGTTTGCTCATGTCCGCGCCTCCTCGGGTTGGGCGGGTTTGTCTTCATGCCGGAAGGGAATGTTCGCGGTATCGCGATAGGTCCTGGTGCTGCCCGGCCGGAAGGCCCAGAGGATCACCCCGACGAAAACAGCGAACAGGAACACGAGCCCGATGGTGTCCGCGAAGGTCCTCAGAAGCGAATAGTAATGTTCCATGTCTCGCCTCCTCAGCGGCTCGGAGCGGGCGTGAAGGTCGAGAAATCGACCAGGGTGCCCAGCATTTGCAGATACGCCACCAGGGCGTCCATTTCCGAGATGCCCGGCCGCCCGTCGAAGTTGCGCACCTGCACCTTGTCGCCATAGCGTTCCAGCAGCCCGTCATAGTCGCTGTCCGGATCGGCCTGCGCCTTGAAGTCGGCCACGGCGGCCTCGATCATCTCGTCGGTATAGGGGACACCCACGACCCTGTTGGTGCGCATCAGGTCGGCGATGTATTTCCCGTCGATCTTGCGATCCAGGAGATAGCCGTATTTGGGCATCACCGATTCCGGCACCACCGATTGCGGGTTGGTCAGGTGGGCCACGTGCCATTCATCCGAATAGCGCCCCCCCACCCGGGCCAGGTCCGGCCCGGTGCGCTTCGACCCCCACTGGAACGGGTGGTCGTACATCGACTCGGCCGCCAGCGAGTAGGGGCCATAGCGTTCGACCTCGTCCCGCATCGGGCGGATCATCTGGCTGTGGCACACGTAGCAGCCTTCGCGGAGATAGACCTCGCGGCCCTCCAGTTCCAGCGGCGTGTAGGGGCGCATCCCTTCCACCTTCTCGATCGTGCTGTCGAGGAAGTAGAGCGGAACCAGCTGCACGATGCCGCCCACGGTCACGACCAGGAAGCTGAAGATCAGCAGGAGGGTCGCGTTGGTCTCGAGGATCTTGTGCTTTTCGAGAATAGCCATTGCTCCGGCCCTCCTTATTCAGCCGGGACCGGAGTCGCCAGGCCTTCCTTGGCCGGGGCGGCTTTGACGGTCATCCACAGGTTGTAGCACATGATGATGGCGCCGGCGAGGTAGAGCAGACCGCCGGTGGCACGCACCACGTACATCGGGAACTTCGCTGCCACGGTGTCGGCGAAGGTGTTCACCAGGAAGCCGTTGGCATCCACTTCACGCCACATCAGGCCTTCCATGATGCCGGTCACCCACATCGAAGCCGCGTAGAGCACGATGCCGATGGTGGCGAGCCAGAAGTGCCAGCTCACGAGGCTCAGCGAGTAGAGGCGTTCGCGCTTCCACAGCACCGGAACCAGGTAGTAGAGGGCGCCGAAGGTGATCATACCGTTCCAGCCCAGCGCGCCGGAATGCACGTGGCCGATGGTCCAGTCGGTGTAGTGCGACAGCGAGTTCACCGCGCGGATCGACATCATCGGGCCTTCGAAGGTGGACATGCCGTAAAAGCCCACGGCGATCACCATCATGCGGATGACCGGATCGGTGCGCAGCTTGTCCCAGGCGCCCGAAAGGGTCATCAGCCCGTTGATCATGCCGCCCCAGGAGGGCATCCACAGCATGACCGAGAACACCATTCCCAGTGTGCTCGCCCAGTCGGGCAGGGCGGTATAGTGCAGGTGGTGCGGACCGGCCCAGATGTACAGGAAGATCAGCGCCCAGAAGTGGATGATCGACAGCTTGTAGCTGTAGACCGGTCGCTCGGCCTGCTTGGGTACGAAGTAGTACATCATGCCGAGGAAGCCGGCGGTCAGGAAGAAGCCCACCGCGTTGTGGCCGTACCACCACTGGGTCATCGCGTCCTGAACGCCTGCCCAGACGATCACCGACTTGGAGCCCCAGATCGACACCGGAACGGTGAGGTTGTTGATGACGTGCAGCATCGCGATGGTCACGATGAAGGACAGGTAGAACCAGTTGGCCACGTAGATGTGCGGTTCCTTGCGCTTGATGATCGTGCCCAGGAACACCGCCAGGTAGGCCACCCAGACGATGGTCAGCCACAGGTCGATGTACCATTCCGGTTCGGCGTATTCCTTGGACTGCGAGTTGCCCAGAACATAGCCGGTCGCCGCAAGGACGATGAAAAGCTGATAGCCCCAGAAAACGAACCAGGCCAGGTTGCCGCCCCACAGCCGCGCAGCCGAGGTGCGCTGCACCACGAAGAACGAGGTTGCGATCAGGGCGTTGCCGCCGAATGCGAAGATCACCGCGCTGGTGTGCAGCGGGCGAAGCCGGCCGAAATTCATGTAGCCGTCGGCCCATTCGAAGTTGAGCGACGGAAAGGCCAGCTGCG
>JALTNO010000446.1 GCA_027000645.1 Paracoccaceae bacterium
CGGGGCCGAGGCGCAGATTGCCCTGATCGCCCGCGCGCGGGTGCCGGTGGTTGCCCATGTTTCGTGCAACCCGGTCAGCTTCGCCCGCGATGCCCGCATCCTGACCGGGGCAGGCTACCGGATGGGTGCCGTTCGGGTGGTGGACCAGTTCCGCTGGTCGGCGCATGTGGAACTTGTGGCTTCCTTTACCTTGGAGCCATGAACCTGCGGCACTATCTCGCCCCAAGGCGCATTTGCAGACGGACGGGAGAACCATGACGGCGGATTTCAGGCAGAGGCTGGGCGACTGGGTGGAAGGCCCGGCGGCGGGGCGCTTCATCACCGGGGTCATCCTGGTCAACGCGGCGCTGCTGGGGATGGAGACGTCGCCCTCGCTGATGGCGCGCGCGGGTACGCTGATCCGGCTGCTGGATGCGCTGTGCCTGGCGATCTTCGTCGTCGAAATCGCGCTGAAGCTGGTGGCGCGCGGCGGACGGTTCTTCCTGAACGGGTGGAACCTGTTCGATTTCGTCATCGTCGGCATCGCCCTGATCCCCGGCGGTCAGCAGATCTCGGTCCTGCGGGCGCTGCGGATCCTGCGGGTGCTGCGGCTGATGTCGGTGGCGCCGCGCCTGCGCCGGGTGGTCGAGGGCTTCATTTCCGCGGTGCCGGGCATGGGCAGCGTCTTCGTGCTGATGGCGATCATCTTCTACATCGGCTCGGTTCTCGCCACGGGGCTTTACGGCGAAACCTTCCCCGACTGGTTCGGCAACATGGGCCGTTCCGCCTATTCGCTGTTCCAGATCATGACGCTGGAAAGCTGGTCGATGGGCATCGTCCGCCCGGTGATGGAGGTGCATCCCTATGCCTGGGCCTTCTTCGTGCCCTTCATCATGGTCACCACCTTCGCGGTGGTGAATCTGCTGGTGGGTCTCATCGTCAACTCCATGCAGGAGGCCCACCAGGAGTCCGAGGGCGAGCGCACCGACGCCTATCGCGACGAGGTTCTCGCCCGGCTGGAGGCGATCGAAAGGCGGCTGGCCACTGCCGAGCTGCCTCCGGCGCAATCGCGCAGCCGCGCCGGGCAGGATGGAAAATCGTGATGTCTCGCGGAGCTTTCCGTGATAATGTGTATGAAAAGGCAGGATCGGAACCGGACGAGACAGGCACGCAGACATGAACATGAAACGGCGGCAGTTCGGAGCAGGCGCACTGGCCACGCTGGCACTGGCGGGGTGCAGCAAGTTTCGCAGCTATGACGGGCCCGAGGTCACGTCGCTGGTGCTGAACAAGGGCGACCGAAGCCTGTTCCTGCTGCATGGTGACGAGGTGCTGGAATCCTACCGGGTGGCGCTGGGCTTTGCCCCGGTCGGCCCGAAACGGGAAAGGGGCGACGGCCGCACGCCCGAGGGCAACTACGTCATCGACCGGCGCAACCCGAACAGTTCGTTCCACCTCTCGGTGGGCATCTCCTACCCCGATGCCCGCGACATCGAACTCGCCCGCGCGATGGGCGTGGATCCGGGCGGGGACATCTTCATTCACGGCCAGCCCGGTCGCGGGGTGAAGAAGGGCAAGGGGCCGGACTGGACCGCCGGCTGCATCGCGGTGAAGAACCGCGAGATCGAACAGATCTATGCTATGGTGCAACTCGGCACGCCGATCACCATTCGCGCCTGACGGCCGGCGCGGCCCCCAGAACGTGAACAGCCCGTCCGGCGACAGCGGGGGCAGGATCACAAAGGTCGGAACGCAAGTGTTGCTAATTTGACTACATTTCTGCACTCTGATTTCGCCCGAAACCAACAAGCATTTGCAATGCGCGGGCAATGCTGCTTAGAAAAATGCACGAGGTAAGACTTGAGAGCACGATTCAATGTTCGAATCGTGCGCATTCTGGAGGTTAACATGAAGAAACTCGTTCTCGCCGCCACGCTCGCCGCTGCCGCTTCGACCGCTTCCGCCGGCACCGTGGTCGAGCCGGTCGTCGAAGCTCCGATGGTCGTGGAAGAGGCCCAGGGCTCGTCCAGCGGCTGGGTTCTGCCGCTGGTCCTGCTGGTTCTGGTCGGCGCGGCTGTCGCTGCGAACTGATCCGACGGCAATACATTTTCCAGAAAAGGCGGTGGGCTTCCCACCGCCTTTTTCCTTTTCCGGCCAAGGCATGTCGCTTCGCACCCGAGTCGCCCGTGCAAGACGCGGAGGCCATGCGCCCGCCCGCCGGATCGACACGATCCGCGCAACGTCCCCGCCCATACCCTTTCATTTCCGGACACTCTTTTTCTGGCCGGCAAATATCCCGGGGGGCAAGGCCCGCAGGGCCGAGGGGGGCAGCGCCCCCCC
>JALTNO010000447.1 GCA_027000645.1 Paracoccaceae bacterium
CTGAACGCCGCCGGCCGGCCGCCCCTGACGAAGCGGCAGGGCGACGATCTGGAGAGGGCCATGTACTGCCTCAAGGACCGCGCGCGGACCTTCCCGGAACTCCTTGAAAAGGCGCATTTCATCCTCATCTCTCGCCCCGTGGAACCGGATGCGAAGGCGCTGAAGGCGCTTCTGTCTGTATCCGAAAGTATACTGCGCGAATTGACGCCGCAGTTGCAAAATGCTAGCTGGACACGCGAAGACCTTGAGGCCGAACTGGGTGCCTATGCACAGGCGCACGGGATGAAGTTCGGCAAACTGGCCGGCCCCCTGCGTGCCGCTCTTGCAGGGCGGGCCGTGACGCCCTCGGTCTTCGACATGATGCTTCTGCTGGGCCGCGACGAAACGCTTGCGCGGCTGAGCGACGCAGCGGACCTGATCCGGCGTTCATGACCGGGTAACACCGCTGGATTACGACATGGCCGGCGCAGGGATTGTGCCGGCTCTGCCGCACGGGTCGGGCAGTGCGCCGCGGTCCCCGTGCCCGGACAACGAAAGGGACACATATGAAGGACACGCTAAAGACCGCCACGCTGACCCTGAACGGTCAGACCTACGAACTTCCGGTCCTGTCGCCCACCGCCGGCCCGGACGTCATCGACATTCGCAAGCTTTATGCCCAGGCCGGCGTGTTCACCTACGATCCCGGCTTTACCTCGACCGCATCGTGCGATTCGACCATCACCTTCATCGACGGCGACAAGGGCGAGCTGCTGCATCGCGGCTATCCGATCGATCAACTGGCCGAGAAATCGCATTATCTCGAGGTCTGCTACCTGCTGCTTTACGGCGAGCTGCCCACCGCCGCGCAACTGGAGGATTTCGAGACCCGCGTGACCCGTCACACGATGGTTCACGAGCAGATGCAGAACTTCTTCCGCGGCTTCCGCCGCGACGCCCACCCGATGGCGATCATCGTCGGCGTCGTCGGCGCCATGTCCGCCTTCTATCACGACAGCACCGACATCAACGACCCCTGGCAGCGCGAGGTGGCCTCGATCCGCATGATCGCCAAGATGCCCACCATCTGCGCCTGGGCCTACAAGTATTCGATCGGTCAGCCCTTCGTCTATCCGCGCAACGATCTGGACTATGCCTCGAACTTCCTGCGCATGTGCTTTGCCGTGCCGGCCGAGGAATACGAGGTCAACCCGATCCTCGCCCGCGCCATGGACCGCATCTTCACGCTGCACGCCGATCATGAACAGAACGCCTCGACCTCGACGGTGCGGCTGGCGTCCAGTTCCGGGGCCAACCCGTTTGCCTGCATCGCCGCCGGCATCGCCTGCCTGTGGGGCCCGGCCCATGGCGGCGCCAACCAGGCCTGCCTGGAGATGCTGCGCGAGATCGGCACCGTGGACCGCATTCCCGAATATATCGAGCGCGCCAAGGACAAGAACGACCCGTTCCGCCTGATGGGCTTCGGGCACCGGGTCTACAAGAACTTCGACCCGCGCGCCAAGGTGATGAAGCAATCGGCCGACGAAGTGCTGGAACTGCTGGGAATCGAGGACAACCCGACCCTGCAGGTGGCCAAGGAACTGGAGAAACAGGCGCTCTCCGACCCCTATTTCATCGAGAAGAAACTGTTCCCGAACGTCGATTTCTACTCGGGCATCATCCTCGAGGCGATGGGGTTCCCCACCTCCATGTTCACGCCCATCTTCGCGCTGTCGCGCACGGTGGGCTGGATCAGCCAGTGGAAGGAGCAGCTTTCCGATCCCGCGCACAAGATCGGGCGCCCGCGGCAGCTGTACCTCGGCGAAACCCGGCGCGATTACGTGGACATCGAAAATCGCTGATCGGCACGCGATCGACAGGAAAACGCCCCGGATGGTCCGGGGCGTTCTTCGTTGCGGGGGGTGATCGGGGTGTTCGGGAAACCCGCCCCTCTTACCCGCGTTCCCGGGACGGCTTGCGCGCCACCAGATCGACCAGCCCCGACATGCCCGAGTGCCCCGTGCCCTCGCTGATTTCGGCATCGTAATCGGCCAGTCGGAGGATCTCGAAATCCGCGAAGGCGTCGCGCAGCATGTCGGTGGTATACATGTTCTCGCGGCAGGGCGGCCCGCCGGTGCCGTAATCCACCTGGCGCGGCGCATAGCCATGCAGAAGCAGCAGCCCCCCCGGCACCAGCGCGCGTTTCATGTCGCGAAAGATCGCGTCGCGCGCATCCGGCGGCAGGAACTGGATGAAGATCGCCGCGACCACGTCAAAGCGCTGCGACCAGTCCCAGTCCTCGACGCCGGAAAGGTGAAACGCCACCTCCACGCCCCGTTCGCGCGCCAGCTTGCGGGCCTTTTCAAGCGCCACGGGCGAGGCATCGAAGGCCGTGACCTCATGCCCCTGCCCGGCCAGCCAGACCGAGTTGCGCCCCTCTCCGTCGGCCACGCACAGGATGCGCGAGCCGGGCGCGATGTGCCCCGCCTGCGCGCGCAGGAACGCCGCCGGTTCGGTTCCGAACAGATATCCCGGCTTCGCATATCTTTCGTCCCACATGGGGTGCGCCTCTCTCTGCCTCCGTTTCGGGCCCGACGGTATCACGCCGCCCCGGCAGGGCAAGGGCTCAACCGACCGCAAATGGGCGGGAACGGCAGGAACGAACCGGGAATCCATGCAGGAAACCCATGATCTTCCTGCGCATTCTTCATTACCAACCCGGACAATTCCCGCGTATAGGTCGGTTGCGGCGTCACCGATGTCGCAAATATCGCAGTCCCTCGTGCCGCAGATGGCAATAAGGGCATATTCGGCCAACCTTCCCGGCGCCAGCCGGACAGTCCAGGGAAACGCGCATGTCGGAAGAAGAAGACGAGATCATCCTGTCGGAGCTCGACGACGAGGAACTGGTCCAGCAGATGTTCGACGACCTCTATGACGGTCTGAAGGAAGAGATCGAAGAGGCCGTGAACATCCTGCTTGAACGCGGCTGGGAGCCCTACCGCATCCTCACCGAAGCGCTGGTCGGCGGCATGACCATCGTGGGCAACGACTTCCGCGACGGAATCCTGTTCGTCCCCGAGGTTCTTCTTGCGGCCAACGCCATGAAGGGCGGCATGGCCATCCTCAAGCCGCTTCTGGTCGAGACCGGCGCCCCGAAGATGGGCAAGATGGTTATCGGCACCGTCAAGGGCGACATCCACGACATCGGCAAGAACCTTGTCAGCATGATGATGGAAGGCGCCGGGTTCGAGGTGGTCGATCTGGGCATCAACAACCCGGTCGAGAACTACCTTGAAGCGCTGGAAAACGAGAAACCCGACAT
The DNA here is from genome assembly GCA_027000645.1 of Paracoccaceae bacterium. Taxonomy (GTDB): domain Bacteria; phylum Pseudomonadota; class Alphaproteobacteria; order Rhodobacterales; family Rhodobacteraceae; genus Jhaorihella. Next base: position 3,305 of record JALTNO010000447.1, read on the forward strand.
CCTCGGCATGTCGGCGCTGCTGACCACCACCATGCCCTACATGAAGGTGGTCATCGACACCATGAAGGAAAAGGGCCTGCGCGACGACTATATCGTGCTGGTGGGCGGCGCGCCGCTGAACGAGGAATTCGGCAAGGCCATCGGCGCCGATGCCTACTGCCGCGACGCGGCGGTGGCGGTGGAAACCGCCAAGGAATTCGTCGCCCGCAAGCACAACCAGCTCGGCGCCTGACCCCGCGCCCATGAAACGGGGCATGGCGCGGGGCATGACAAGGGCATGAGACGGGGCTCGAAAAGGGGCCGCAAGACGGCCCTCCCCTCCACCCGGCGGGCGGCTGCATCACCCTCGCCCGGCTTGCGGCCCCTCGATGACCGCAGCCTGACCGAACGGGGCCTTCCCGCGCCCGACCGGAAATCGGGCCGGATCCTTCTGATCGCCTGCGGCGCTCTGGCACGGGAAATCCTTGATCTGAGGGCGCGAAACGGCTGGGATCACATCGACCTGACCTGCCTTCCGGCGATCCTGCACAACCATCCCGACCGCATTCCCGGCGCCGTGGAAGAGGCGATGCAGCGCCACCGCGACGCATATGAGGCGGTGTTCGTCGTCTATGCCGATTGCGGCACCGGCGGCCGGTTGCGGGCGCTGTGCGACCGGCTGGGGGTCGAGATGATCGAGGGCCCCCATTGCTATGCCTTCTACGAGGGCCTCGACCGTTTCAAGGGGCATGGAGAGGAGGACATGGGCGCCTTCTACCTGACCGATTTCCTCGTCCGTCAATTCGATGCCTTCGTCTGGAAGCCCCTTGGCCTCGACCGTCACCCACATCTGCGCGACACCTATTTCGGCCATTACGACCGGCTGATCTATCAGGCCCAGATCGACGACCCGGACCTCACCGCGCGCGCAAGGGAGTGCGCCGCCCGGCTTGGCCTGAACTTCGAGCGGCGCCTGACCGGATATGGCGATCTGGAAACGACGCTGGCGCGCTGGGCCGGTCGCGGCTGAGCGCGCCAGCGCCGGGTTTCAGGCCCCGTCGCCGCCCTGTTCCCGCAGGGTTCTTTCCGTCCGGGGCGCACAGGTTGCATGGCGCGGTGTGATCCATCGGCGCGCGATCATCCATGCCAGGGCAGCCGCCAGCAGGCCGCTGCCTCCCAGCCTGACCGCGGGCGATCCGAGAATGGCGGCAAGGGTGCCGACCGAAAGGGCCCCGGTTGCCAGAAGCAGTGCTCCGCAGCAGACGATCTTGAACCCGATCAGCCCCGCCATTCGACCCTTGTTGCGCATGTCCATCGCCCTACCCCGCGCAGCAACTCAGCGTGGCCACGTCCCGCTCGAAGGTCTGGGCCGCAAGCTTCAGCCCCTCGACCGTGGTCAGATAGGGAAAGATCGTCTCGCCCAGCGCCTTCGCCGTCATTGCGGCCTTCAGCGCCATCGCCAGCGTCTGGATCGAATCGGCCCCCTCGGGCGCCACGATCACGCCCCCGAGAAGGCGGTCGCTCTTCGCATCGGCCACCAGCTTGATCAGCCCGCGCATATCGCGCGCCGCCTGCGCCCGCGGCACGTTGTCGAGCGCGAGCAGACTGGTCTTGACCTCGAAACCCGCATCCCGCGCCTGCGCCTCGGTCAGCCCCACGCCCGCAACCTGCGGATCGGTGAACACCACCCAGGGCATGGCCGTGTTGTCATAGCTCATTTCCCCCAGCCCCAGCGCATTGCTGACCGCGACCTTGGCGCCGTAGGCCGCCATGTAGACGAACCGGTCGCGGTCGGTCACGTCGCCGGCGGCATAGATGCCGGCCCGCGTGGTGGCCATGTCCGGCCCCACCCGGATCGCCCCGTCAGGGCCGGTTTCGATCCCCAGATCGGCCAGCCCCAGCCCTTCGCTGTTGGCCACGCGGCCGGTGGTGGCGACCAGCCGCTCGGCACTCAGGGTCACCTCCCTCCCGTCGCGTGCGAAGGTCAGCGCCACGCCGCCCGCGCGCGCCTCGACCCGGCGATAACTCAGCCCCGTCTCCAGCCGGATCCCTTCGGCCCGCAGGGCCTGGGCCAGAGCCTCGGCCGCTTCCGGCTCGGCCCGCGGCAACAGACGCGAGCGCGCCACCAGCGTCACCTCGACCCCCAGGCGCGCGGCCATCTGCGCCAGCTCCACGCCGATATAGCCGCCCCCCAGGAAGATCAGGCTTCGCGGTCTTTCCGGCAGGCTCAGCAGCGCCGTCGAATCGAGCGGATCGATCGCCTCGATCCCGGCAATGTCCGGCATCTGCGGGCGCGAGCCGGTGGCAAGGATGACCCGGTCGGCACAAAGCACCCGCCCGCCGACCTGCACGCCGCCCTCCACCAGCCGCGCGGGACCCTCCTCGACATAGTCGATGCCCTCGTATTGCGGCAGAAGGTCGGAATATTTCCGGCGCCGCATCCCGGCCACGAGATCACCCGTCCCCCGGACCAGGGCGCCCCAGTCGAGCGCATGGGCGCAGGGGCCAACGCCGGGGAAGCGCGCCGCCGCCGTCCCGCCATGGACCGCCTCGGCGGCGCGGATCATCGCCTTGGAGGGAACGCAGCCCACGTTGACACAGGTGCCGCCAATGGTGCCGTGACCGACCAGTGCCACCCGCCGGCCCGCCTCGGCCGGGTTTTCAGCGGCGATCACGGCGGCCGAGGCGGCGCCGACGACGATCAGGTCGTACCCCCCCTTGCCGTCACAACAATCCTTCATCCCAGATCCTTTCCATGCGGGGCGCCCGGCCGCCCCGAAGCCTGCAGGCGGCGACTCACCCCTTGCGCTTGTCCTGAAGGGAACCTAACCTCTGTAGCGAATACAGGCTCAAGGGGATTTTCATGGCTCCACATCGCCGCCACAGCGCGATCCGGCGTGCCGATCTGGCACGGATGACGGGCTGCAACATGGAGACCATCCGCTATTACGAAAATGTCGGGATCATGCCGGACCCGCCGCGCGACCGGAACAACTACCGCCGCTACGATGACAGCCACGTGGCGCGGCTGCGTTTCGTCATGCGGGCACGGGATCTGGGCTTCTCGCTGGACGAGATCCGCGACCTCCTGGCGCTGGTCGATGGCGGCATGCAAACCTGCGCCGAGGTCCGCAGCATCGCGTCGCGTCACATCGATTCGGTGCGCGCCCGGATCGCCGACCTGAAACGGATCGAACAGGTGCTCGCGGAAACCGTTTCCCTCTGTTCCGGCGAGGAAGTGCCTGAATGCGCCGTGATCGATGCTCTGACTGAAACGACCTGAACCTCGTTCATACGGATCGCACGTTCTTGCGCAGGTCGAGGTCAAGGCCCTTCCGCTCCACCCCCATCCGTTCCAGCAGTGCCGGCACGATGTTCGGGTGGTCCTCGTAACGCAGCTCGGTCAGGTTGAAAGGCGACCAGAACTGCCGGATGGCTTCCTTGTCGAAATACCAGTCGGAAAGAATGCTTCGATCCTCGGGTTCGGCGCGGGCCATGTCGATTGTGCCCTCACGATCGGTCAGTTGTGCAAGCCAGCTTTCCCGCCAGTCGGCACTGTTGCGGAACACGACGAAGGTTTCCACCCTGCGTCCGATCTGCCCGAGAAATCCCGACAGCCGTTTCCGTTCCTCCTCGGTGCGCAGGAAACACAACCCTTCTGCAGACAGAATCAGAGTATCTTCCTCCATCCCGGCAAGCCGCTCGGCCAGTCGCCTCAGCCTTCGAAGCCTCTGCGCGGGTTTCCAGTCGGGATAGACCATGCGCAATCGCGCACCCGTTTTCAATTCGGGTCGTACGAGAAGGTGAGCGAAATAGGCGTTGTTGAACTGCCTGCCGGGCACCCGAACCCCTGCGCGAAAGCGTGGCCCCGGCACCGGACGAATCCCCCGTTGGCGCAAGATCCCGACGTTTCGGGCGAGACTCCCCTGGAACGACGAGGTTCCCGTCTTGTGGGTTCCCACGTGAAGGATCAACCGCTTTTCCGTCATCCCCCGACCTTTCGAAACCCGTCCCGAACGCGAGGCCGCCAGCTTGCAACTTGCTGCAAATGGAAGGGGATGGTGGGTGATGAGAGATTCGAACTCCCGACATCTTCGATGTGAACGAAGCGCTCTACCACTGAGCTAATCACCCGCAAGGCCGCCTATTACAGCTAGTCCGCGGTCTCTGCAAGAGGGTCTTTCGCAGCTGTTTTCGCCTCCGTGTTCCGCCGCAGCTTGCACACGATGATGCGCGCGTTTTCCTTCTCTTCGATCCGGTGAACGCGCAGCTTTCCCAGAGGCGGAAGGTTGACGTCCCGGCCTTCGGCCAGGGTCTCGCCCAGAAGGGCAAGAACCGCCTCGACCGCCGGCCTGGCATCGCGCTTTTTTACGCCCGAGCGCTCGACCACGCGCTCGATCAGTTCCTTCTTGCGCAGCATGTCCTCGGCGCTGGTGGCGGCGGACAGCTTGACCACCTTGGGCAGGGGCGCCTTGGCCACGCTGCTGCCCCGGCCGGCGGTCGTGCGCCCGCGCGTGCTACTGCTCCTGCGCGATGCTGTGGTGGTCTTCTTTCTGCTCGTCGCCATGTCGATCCCCATCCCTGCTGTGGCGGTTGCGTTCTTTTATCCCTGCCAGACCCGTAAATCCAGAATTTCGTCCATATCTGGACGGTGACCGGAATCAACTTCCAGATCTGGTGAGGCCGATTTGCTGGCCGCAACAAAACGAAAGGCCCCCCGAAGGGGGCCTTCCTGACGGACCGGTAGTGGCGATCAGTGGGCGCGGCTGGCCGCCGCCTCTTCCGCCGCCTTGGCAGCCTGCGCGGCGGCAGCCTCTTCGGCGGCCTCGTCCCATTCGATCGGCTCGGGTTGACGCACCAGCGCCAGCTTCAGCACCTCGGACACGTGGCTGACGGGGATGATTTCCAGCCCTTCCTTCACGTTGTCGGGGATCTCGGGCAGGTCCTTTTCGTTTTCCTGCGGGATGATCACCGTCTTGATGCCACCGCGCAGCGCGGCCAACAGCTTCTCCTTCAGCCCGCCGATGCCCAGCGCATTGCCGCGCAGCGTGACCTCGCCGGTCATGGCAATGTCCTTGCGCACCGGGATCTGCGTCAGCACCGACACGATGGAAGTGACCATCGCCAGCCCGGCCGACGGGCCATCCTTGGGCGTCGCGCCTTCGGGAACGTGAACATGGATGTCCCACTTGTCGAACTGCGGCGGCTTGATGCCGATCTGCGGCCCGATCGAGCGCACATAGGACGCCGCCGCCTCGATCGATTCCTTCATCACGTCGCCCAGCTTGCCGGTGGTCTTCATCCGGCCCTTGCCGGGCAGGCGCAGCGCCTCGATGCTCAGCAGCTCGCCCCCCACCGAGGTATAGGCAAGCCCGGTGACCACGCCGATCTGATCCTCTTCCTCGGCCAGGCCATAGCGGTATTTCCGCACGCCCAGGAAATCGCCCAGGTTTTCGGACGTGATGGTCATGCGCTCGGCCTCGCCGCGCACGATCTTCGTCAGCACCTTGCGGCACAGCTTGGCGATCTCGCGCTCGAGGTTCCGCACCCCCGCCTCGCGGGTGTAATAGCGGATAATGTCGGTCAGCGCCTCGTCGGTGATCTCGAACTCGCCCTTCTTCAGGCCGTGGTTCTTCACCTGCTTGGGGATCAGGTGCCGCTTGGCGATCTCGCGCTTCTCGTCCTCGGTATAGCCGGCCAGGGGAATGATCTCCATCCGGTCCAGCAGCGGCCCCGGCATGTTGTAGCTGTTGGCCGTGGTCAGGAACATCACGTTCGAGAGGTCATACTCCACCTCCAGATAGTGGTCGGTGAAGGTCGCGTTCTGCTCGGGATCGAGCACCTCGAGCATGGCCGAGGCCGGATCGCCGCGGAAGTCCTGGCCCATCTTGTCGATCTCGTCGAGCAGGATCAGCGGGTTGGTGGTTTTCGCCTTCTTCAGCGCCTGGA
>JALTNO010000448.1 GCA_027000645.1 Paracoccaceae bacterium
CGCGAAGCTGTCCTTGTCGAAGGTGATGTCCTGCGGCAGCGTGACGACAAGGGATTCGCCGGTATTGGTGACGGTAATGCCCTCGGTCGCCAGTTGCTGGCGCAGCTCGGCCTCCTGCTTGTCGAGATTGGCCCCGATCGCCCCGCCGATCAGCGCTCCGGCCGCGGCGCCGCCCAGCACGGCGGCCGTCTTGTTGCCCGCGCCCGAGATCGCGCCAAGCCCCGCGCCCACCAGCCCGCCGAACAGCGCCCCCTGTTTCGTGTTCTTCTGCGCGTCGCCCGTGCCAAGCTGCGCCGGATCGGTGCACGCGCTCAGGACAAAGGCCGCGCAGGACAGCGCGACGATCGGTTTTTTCAGCATGTTCATCGGGATTGCCTTTCTGCTCTGCCCCCGGGGGGATGTTTTGCGGCAGTATAGCACGGCCTCACGGCGATGGCTCAACCCCTTGTGGCGGCAGATCGGCGGGCCCTCGCCCGTGATCGGCATCGGCATCGGCGCGCGCGGCCTCCCATGCCAGCATGGCGCGCTTGACCGGCAGCCCCCAGTGATAGCCGCCCAGCTCGCCGGACTTGCGCAGGGCGCGATGGCAGGGGATCAGCCAGCTGATCGGATTGCGCCCGACCGCACTGCCCACCGCCCGCACCGCGCGGGGGTTGCCCACGGCCCGGGCGATCTCGGAATAGGTGGTCACGGCACCTGGCGGGATGTGCAGCAATGCCTCCCAGACCTTGATCTGGAACGGGGCGCCTGTCATGTGCAGGGCGGTCCGCCCCCTGCCTTCGAAGGCGGCCTGCACCAGCGGCCGCAGCGCCTGGCCGTCTTCGCGGAATTCGGCGCCGGGCCAGCGTGAGGAAAGATCGCGCATGGCGGCCTCGGCCCCGGTTTCGGCGGCGAAGGCCAGCCCGCACAGTCCGCGCCGGGTGGCCATGGCCAGGGCCGGGCCGAACGGGCTGTCGAACCAGCCCCAGCGGATCGTCAGTCCCTCGCCCCTGCGGGCGTACTGGCCGGGGCTCATCGCCTCCCAGGTCAGGAACAGGTCGTGCAGTCGCCCGGTGCCCGAAAGACCCGCGCCCTGTGCCGCCTCGATGGTCGTGAACCGCTCCCGCAGCAGTCGCCTGGCGTGATCCAGCGCAAGATACTGCCGGTAGCGTTTCGGACTGACCCCGACCCAGCGCGAAAAGACCCGCTGGAAATGCGCGGGGCTCATGTTCATCCGCGCCGCCAGCTCTTCCAGCGACAGGGCCTCGCCGCCCGCGTCGATCAGCGCGATGGCGCGGCGGACGACGTCGAAGTGATAGTGTCGGTCCTTTTCGGGCATGTTCATGTGTGTCCTCGCTCCGGTCGCGGCCAGTCTATGCCGCCAAGGCCGCAGGAGCGACCCGGAACCTGCTCTTTCCCGTTGCGGGGGCGGCGCCGGCACGGCAAAAAGGCGCGGATGGCACAGCAACTCGACTATCACAGGATCCGCGAGATCTTCACCCGCTTTCACGCGGCCGATCCCGAACCGAAGGGCGAACTGGAGCATGTCAATGCCTATACCCTTCTGGTCGCCGTGGTGCTTTCGGCGCAGGCCACCGATGCCGGTGTGAACAGGGCCACGCGGCCGCTGTTCAAGGTCGCGGACACGCCGCAGAAGATGCTCGATCTGGGCGAGGAAGGGCTGACCGGCTACATCAGGACCATCGGCCTTTACCGCAACAAGGCGAAGAACGTCATCAAGCTCAGCCGCATCCTTGTGCAGGACTATGGCGGCGAGGTGCCCAATTCCCGCGCCGCCCTTCAGGCACTGCCCGGGGTGGGGCGCAAGACCGCCAACGTGGTCCTGAACATGTGGTGGCATTTCCCGGCCCAGGCGGTGGACACCCACATCTTCCGCGTCGGCAACCGCACCGGCATAGCGGTGGGCAAGGATGTGGCCGCCGTCGAACGGGCCATCGAGGACAACGTGCCGGTGGATTTCCTGCTGCACGCCCATCACTGGCTGATCCTGCACGGCCGCTATCGCTGCAAGGCGCGCAAGCCGCTTTGCGGCACCTGCCTGATCCGCGATCTTTGCCAATATGAGGAGAAGAACCTGTGAAGAGCTATCAACTCGTCGGCATCGGCAATGCCGTCGTTGATGTCATTTCCCATGCCGACGACGGCTGGCTGACCGAAAACGGGATCGAGAAGGGCATCATGCAGCTGGTGGACCGCGACCGGGCCGAGGCGCTGTTTTCGGCCATGTCCGACCGGGTCCGGGCGCCGGGCGGATCGGTGGCCAACACCATTGCCGGCGCGGGGGCGCTGGGGCTCGAGGTCGCCTTCATCGGCCGGGTCAGCGATGACGATCTGGGCCGCTTCTACGCCGAGGCGATGAACCGCGACGGGGTGGATTTCGTCAACCCGCCGGTGAACGGGGGAGAGCTGCCCACCTCGCGGTCGATGATCTTCGTCTCTCCCGATGGCGAGCGGTCGATGAACACATATCTCGGGATCTCGGCCGAGCTGAGCTCGGACGACGTGCCTCAGCAGGTCGCGGGGCGCGCGCAGCTGATGTTCCTCGAAGGCTACCTGTTCGACAAGCCGAAGGGAAAGGCCGCCTTTCTCGAGGCCGCCCGCGACTGCCGCAAGGGCGGCGGCAAGGTCGGGATCGCGATTTCCGATCCGTTCTGCGTCGATCGCCACCGCGCCGATTTTCTCGCGCTGATCGAACACGAGATGGACTTCGTGATCGGCAACGAGGCCGAGATCCAGTCGCTGTTCCAGACCGACCATCTCGACGACGCGCTGGTGCTGACGGCGGGGCTGTGCCCGCTGGTGGTCTGCACCCGCTCGGGCGACGGGGTGACGGTGATGGAGGGCACCTCGCGCATCGACGTGCCGGTGGAAAAGGTGGTGCCGGTCGATGCCACCGGCGCGGGCGACCAGTTCGCCGCCGGGTTCCTGTTCGGCATGGCCACCGGGCGCGACCTTGAGACCTGCGCCCGCATCGGCACCATCTGCGCCCGCGAGGTGATCGGCCATGTGGGCCCCCGCCCCGAGGCCGACCTGGCAGCGATCCTGCGTGCCGAGGGGCTGCTGTGATCCTTTCCGACGGGCTGCACGACGTGCCGCCGGGCAAGGTGGCGGCGGTGGTGACGTATCTCGAGATGCGCGCCCCCGCTCCGCTGCGCCCGGTGCCCCCGCCCGAGGGGGCGGAACTGCGCCGCGTGCCCGCGCCCGATCCGGCGTGGTACCGCGATCTCTTCGCCCGCGTCGGTGCCCATGAATGGCTGTGGTTCTCGCGGCTGGTGATGGAGCCGGCGGAGCTTGCCCGGATACTCTCGGACCCTGCGGTCGAGGTTCATGCGCTGCGCCGGGCGGGGCGCGACGTGGGGCTGCTGGAGCTGGATTTCCGCGAGGACGGCGCGTGCGAGCTGGCCTTTCTCGGGGTGACGCCGGAGCTGATCGGCACCGGCGCCGGGCGGTTCCTGATGAACGAGGCGATTGCGCGCGCCTGGTCGCGGCCGATCTCGCGGTTTCATGTCCATACCTGCACGCTCGACCATCCCGGCGCGCTGGCCTTCTACCGCCGCAGCGGGTTCACCCCGACGCGCCAGCAGGTCGAGATCGCGGACGACCCCCGGCTTGCGGACGGCTTCCCGCGGGATGCGGCGCCGCATGTTCCGGTTTTCGCACCGTAGGCGCCGCCCGGCCCGGGTGGGGTCAGCCGGGCATCTTTTTCAGGACGAGGAAGGTCATCATTCCCAGCGGCGGCAGTTTCCGGCGCTCTTCCAGGGCCAGGGAGTCTTCCTGGAGAACGGTCTCGATCTCGAAATCCGAATGCCAGCCGATCAGGCTTTCCAGCGGGGCGAAGGCGCGTTCCAGAAGGGCCAGAGGCCCCTTGCCGGAGGCGAAGTGGTTGGTGATGATGACGCGCCCGCCCGGTTTGCACACGCGGGCGATCTCGGACATGACCTGTTCGGGATCGGGCACGACCGACAGCACGTGCATGGCCACCACCGCGTCGAAGCGGTTGTCGGGAAAGTCCAGCGACCGCGCATCCATCTGCCGCAATTCCCGGACGTTGCGAAGGTTCATCTCGGCCACCCGCTTGCGGGCCTTGCGCAGCATGTCTTCGCTGTAGTCGATCGCGGTGACGTTGACTTCGGGGGCATAATGCGGAAGTGCCAGCCCGGTGCCGACCCCGACTTCGAGCACCTCGCGCGCGTGGCGGTTGACAAAGCGCGTGGTGCGCATTCGGCCCGCATTGGTCACCGCGCCGAACGTCTTGTCATATACTGGGGCCCAGCGGGCATAGCTCGCCTGAATCGCCTTTATGTCCATTCGGTCAATCCGGTTGTGTCGGGTTTGGGGGGGAACGTCGGCGCCATGTCAGCAGCGACCACAGGATCGAGCCGGCATAGAGCGCGCAGACCACGACCAGCGTGATCCACGCATAGGTCAGGATCGCGGCGCCGAGGAAGGCAAAGCCGACAAGAAGGAACTTCACGTTTTCGCGGGAAATGCGCACGGTCTTGAACGACCATGTGGGGATTCGGCTGATCATCAGCAGCCCCACCAGCACCAGCCAGGCGGCGATCAGCGGGTCGGGCATGATCAGCTGCCCATGCGAGGCAAAGGACAGATACATGGGCAGAAGCGCCATGAGCGCCCCGGCCGGGGCCGGCACGCCGGTGAAATAGCCCGGCCGCAGATCGGATTTTTCCGACTTCGCGGACACGTTGAAACGCGCCAGCCGCAGCACGCAGCAGACCGCGAAGACCAGGACCGCGATCCAGCCGGCGCGGCTCATGTCCTGGAGCGCCCAGAAATAGAGCACCAGCGCCGGCGCGACGCCGAAATTGAGGAAATCGGCCAGCGAATCCAGCTCGGCACCCATCTTGCTGTTGCTGTGCAGCATCCGCGCCACGCGCCCGTCCAGCCCGTCGAGTACGCCCGCCGCAAGAATGAACAGCACCGCCGCGCCATAGCTGCCGATCACGCCCGCCCGGATGGCGGTCAGGCCCGCGCAGATGGCGGCAATGGTCATCATGTTCGGCAGCAGCTGGAACAGCGCGAATTCGGTGCGGATCTTCTCCGGCGGGTTGGTCATGGCTCAGCCGTTCCCGTCGCCGCCGCCGAGGTCAAGCTGCGCCAGCACGGTTTCGCCGGCGATCATCGTCTGGCCGATGCTGACCAGCGGCTCCACCCCCTCGGGGAGATAGACATCCAGCCGTGATCCGAACCGGATCAGGCCGAAGCGTTCGCCCGTCTGCATCCACAGCCCCGGCGTGACGAAGCACAGGATCCGCCGCGCCACCAGCCCCGCGATCTGGACCACCGCCAGTTCCCGGCCATCCTTCATGCGGATGCACAGGCTGTTGCGTTCGTTGTCCTCGCTGGCCTTGTCGAGAGAGGCGTTCAGGAACTTGCCGGGGCGATAGGCGACGGCGGTGATCTCGCCGCTGACCGGGATCCGGTTCACATGGCAGTTGAACACCGACATGAAGATGCTGATGCGGGTCAGCGGCGTGTCCTTCATGCCCAGCTCGGCCGGGGGAATGGCGGGTTCGATCATCGACACGGTCCCGTCGGCGGGGCTGACGATCACGCCTTCGCGCTCGGGCGTGACCCGTTCGGGGTCGCGGAAGAAGTAATAGCACCAGATCGTCAGGCCGACGCCGATCCATCCCAGCACGTCCGAGATCAGGAACACCAGCAGCGTGATCGCGGCGAAGATCGCGACGAACTTGCGGCCCTCGGGGTGCATCGGCTTGATGAAGGTTCCGAGCATCGTCATGGTGGTTTCGTCCCCGTGCGGTCGTCGCAGCAGCCCTTTACGCCGCATGCGACCAAATTCCAAGCATTTCCGACATCTTGCCGCCCTGTCGGCGGTTGCCGGCGGATTTCAGCCCGCCTCGAGCCAGGGCGCGAAGGCCTCCAGCACCCGGGCATAGACGTCGCGTTTGAACGCCACGATCCGGTCCACCAGCTCGTCCGGGTCCTGCCAGCGCCAGCGGCTGAACTCGGGATGTGCGGTTGCGATGTCGATCTGATCGTCCGTGCCCAGGAACCGCATCAGGAACCATTTCTGTTCCTGCCCGCGATAACGCCCCTTCCAGATTTCCGGCACGATATCGGGCGGCAGGTCGTAGCGCAGCCAGCCATCGGTTTCGGCGACGATCTCGACCAGTTCGGGCGGCACGCCGATTTCCTCTTCCAGCTCGCGCAGCGCCGCAGAGCGAGGGTCTTCGCCGTCGTCGATGCCCCCTTGCGGCATCTGCCAGGCGTCCTCGAACCGGTCGCGGCGCTGGCCGACGAAAACCTTGCCATCGGCGTTCACCAGCATCACGCCGACATTGCGGCGATAGGGCAGCCGGGCGATTTCTTCGGGCGTCATCTACGGCCTCCTTGCGGACATGGTGCCTGTCTAGCACCGGCACGGGCGGGCGCAAGGGCAGTCCCATGACGCTGCGTTCGGCGTGACAAGGCGGCCCGACGGGCGTCATTCTTCGCGCCAGCAAGAGGGGAACCGAAATGACCGATTATCCGCATCTTCTGGCGCCGCTGGATCTGGGCTTCACCACGCTGAAGAACCGCGTTCTCATGGGGTCGATGCATACCGGGCTGGAGGAAACCGGCGACTGGAACCGGGTGGCCGAGTTCTATGCCGAACGCGCCCGCGGCGGGGTAGGGCTCATGGTCACGGGCGGCATCGCGCCCAACCGCGAAGGCGCGGTGTTTGCGGGGGCCTCGAGGATGATGGATGATCGCGACGTGGCCAATCATGCCGTCGTGACCCGGCGGGTGCACGAGGCGGGCGGAAAGATCGCCATGCAGATCCTGCATGCGGGGCGCTATGCCTATTCGCCCGACTGCGTGGCCCCAAGCGCCATTAAGTCTCCGATCTCGCCCTTCGCGCCGAAGGAGCTGGACGAAGAGGGCATCGAGAAGCAGATTTCCGACATCGTCAACGCCGCCGCGCTTGCGCGGCAGGCCGGCTATGACGGGGTCGAGATCATGGGCTCCGAGGGCTATTTCATCAACCAGTTCCTTGTCACCCATACCAACAGGCGCACCGATCGCTGGGGCGGGTCCTACGAAAACCGCATGCGCCTGCCGCTGGAGATCATGCGCCGCGTGCGCGCAGCGGTGGGCGAGGATTCCATCATCATCTACCGGCTGTCGATGATCGACCTGGTGCCCGATGGCTCCACCTTCGACGAGGTGGTGCAACTGGCCCGGGCCATCGAGGGTGCCGGCGCCACCATCATCAATACCGGTATCGGCTGGCACGAGGCGCGCATTCCCACCATCGCCACGTCGGTTCCGCGCCGGGCATTCGCCTGGGTGACGAAGAAGCTCATGGGCAAGGTGGGCATCCCGGTCGTCACCTCGAACCGGATCAACACCCCGCAGGTGGCCGAGGAGGTGCTGGCCGAGGGCTGCGCCGACATGGTGTCGATGGCCCGCCCGATGCTGGCGGATGCGCATTTCGTGGCCAAGGCGGCCGCCGGCCGGGCCGATCGCATCGCCCCCTGCATCGCCTGCAACCAGGCCTGCCTCGACCATACCTTCAGCGGCAAGCTGACCTCGTGTCTGGTCAATCCGCGCGCCTGCCACGAGACCGAGTTGGTGATCGAAAGGGCGGCCGCGCCGAAGGCCGTGGCCGTGGTCGGCGCCGGGCCGGCGGGGCTGGCGGCGGCGCTGACAGCGGCCGAACGCGGGCACGCGGTGACGCTTTTCGACCGGGCGCAGGAGATCGGCGGTCAGCTCAACATGGCCGCGCGGGTGCCGGGAAAGGAGGAGTTCCGCGGGCTCCTCGACTGGTACCGGGTGATGGTGGCCGATGCGGGCATCACCCTGGAACTGGGGCAGGAGGTGACCGCGGATGACCTGACCGGCTTTGACGAGGTGGTGATCGCCACCGGGGTCAACCCGCGCGATCCGGCCATTCCGGGGCAGGACCGGCCCAACGTGCTGTCCTATGTGGACGTGCTGCGCGATGGGGCGCCCGTGGGCCGGCGGGTGGCGGTGATCGGCGCCGGCGGGATCGGCTTCGACGTGGCCGAGTATCTGGTGAACGAGGGCGCCTCGCCCACCATGAACCTTTCCGAATGGATGAAGGAGTGGGGCGTGGCCGACCCCGAGGCGCATCGCGCAGGACTGGCGCCGGAAGGCCCGCGGCCGCACGCGCCCGCGCATGAAGTGACGCTCCTGCAGCGCAAGGCCGAGGCGCTGGGCCGCAGGCTGGGCAAGACCACCGGCTGGATTCACCGCGCCGAGTTGAAGATGAAGAAGGTGAAGATGATCGGCGGGGTGAATTACGAAAGGATCGACGACGAGGGACTGCACATCTCGTTCGGCGAGGCACACGAGAACCCGACCGTGATCGAGGTCGATACCGTCATCCTGTGCGCCGGACAGGAATCCGAACGCACGCTGGCCGATGCGCTGGAGGCGAAGGGCATTTCCCCTCACGTGATCGGCGGCGCCGACGTGGCGGCCGAGCTCGACGCCAAGCGGGCGATCAACCAGGGAACACGGCTGGCGGCGGCCCTGTAATCAACCCGAAGGGGCAGGGCCGCTGCAAAGGTCTTGCCTCGTTCCCCGGCTATGCTTAGCCTCACGTTCGGGGGACACATATGGTTTTTATCACGATTCTTCTGGGGCTTCTGCCCAGTTTTCTGATGGTCGCCCTGGGCGGAGCCGTGCGCAACCGGTTGTCGGCGAACGCCTGGCAGGGGCTGGACCGGCTCAATTTCGAGATACTGTTTCCGGCGCTGCTGTTCGTCGCGGCCTCGTCCCGGCCGATCGCGGTGGTAGACATCGCCCGGATCGGACCGGCGGTCTGGACGATCCTGCTGGCGGGGCTTGTTATCGGCTGGGGCGCGCGGCGGTTCGGGCCGGCCCGGTTTCTCGATTTCGCCGGGGCCTGGCAGACCGCGTGGCGGTTCAACACGGCGGTGGGGTTCGTCGCGCTGGGCACGCTGAGCCGAGGCAATCCGGGGATCCTGTCGGTCGCGGTCGGCATGGCGGTGCCGGTGGCCAATCTCTTTGCCGTCTCGGCGCTGTCGCGGGGCGGCAGCCTCGGGGTGCGCCAGACGGTCCTGAAGGTCGCGCTCAACCCCTTCCTGCTGGCCAG
>JALTNO010000449.1 GCA_027000645.1 Paracoccaceae bacterium
TCTCGTATCTTGTCGCGCTGGTGGCCATCGGCGCGTTCCTGGCAGCGATCCGCTTTGCCGGCTGGCCGACGGGAAGCGGCGCCTTCAATGTCTGGGTGAATCTGCCGCTGTTCGACCCCACGCGAGGCGGCGATGTCGTGAGCCGTCTCAACCGGGACGGGCGGATCAACATCGTGGCGGGCGTGCTGCTGCCATTCCTGATCCCGGCCGTGGCCCGGCTGGTTGCGCCGATAACCCGCCCGATCGCGCTGGATGACCCGCAGACGCTGATCTGGGTCATCAGCGCCTGGGCGTTCCTGCCGGCAAGCATGGTCATGCGCGGTGCGGCCCTGATTCGCATTTCCGACCTGATCGCCGCCAAGCGCCGCCGCAGTCATGCCGGCGCCGAGGTCATGCAGGCGGCGTGAACGCAGCCGGCTTGAAGAACCGCGGCGGGGCGAGGGGCTCTGCCCCTCTGCGCGCGGGTCGCGCGCATTCACCCCGGAGTATTTCGGGCAAGATGAAGGACCGGATGGCGATCCGGTCCCGCGGGTCGGTCATACCGACAGGCAGACGTATTTCATTTCCAGGTAGTCCTCGATCCCGTGATGGCTGCCTTCGCGGCCTAGTCCCGACTGCTTGACGCCGCCGAAGGGGCCGAGTTCCGTCGAGATGATGCCGGTGTTGACGCCGACGATCCCGTATTCCAGCGCTTCGGCCACCTTGTAGACGCGGCTGAGGTCGCGGGCGTAGAAATAGGCGGCAAGGCCGAAGATGGTGTCGTTGGCCATGGCGATCACCTCGTCCTCGTCCTCGAAACGGAAGAGCGGGGCGAGGGGGCCGAAGGTTTCCTCGCGGGCCACCTTCATGTCCTGGGTCACGCCGGTGACGATGGTGGGTTCGAAGAAGGTGCCGCCCAGTTCGTGGGGCTTGCCGCCGGTGAGGACCTGACCGCCCTTCGCGGTGACGTCGCCGAGATGTTCGAGCACCTTCTCCACCGCTTCCCGGCTGATCAGCGGGCCGGTGGTCACGCCCTCTTCGAGGCCGTCTCCGACCTTCAGATTCTGCACTGCGGCCTTCAGTTTCTCGGCGAATTCGTCATAGACCCCGGCCTGCACGTAGATGCGGTTGGCACAGACGCAGGTCTGGCCGTTGTTGCGGAACTTGCACATCATCGCGCCTTCCACCGCGGCATCCAGATCGGCGTCGTCGAAGACGATGAAGGGGGCGTTGCCGCCCAGCTCCATCGAGCATTTCTTGATCTGGTCGGCGGCCTGGCGCAGCAGGATGCGGCCGACTTCGGTGGAGCCGGTGAAGGTGATCTTGCGCACGGTGGGATTTTCGCAGAACTCCTTGCCGATTTCCGAGGCGCGCGAAGAGGGCACCACGTTGAACACGCCGGCCGGGATGCCGGCACGTTCGGCCAGAACCGCCAGCGCGATGGCCGAAAGCGGCGTCTCCGAGGCCGGGCGTGCCACGAAGGCGCAGCCCACCGCCAGCGCCGGCGCCGCCTTGCGGGTGATCATGGCGTTGGGAAAGTTCCACGGGGTGATCGAGGCGGCAACCCCGATCGGCTGCTTCAGCACCATGATGCGCTTGTCGCGCTGGTGGCCGGGGATCATCTCGCCATAGACCCGCTTGGCCTCTTCGCCGAAGAATTCCACGAAGGAGGCGCCGTAGGCGATCTCGCCCATCGCCTCGGGCAGGGGCTTGCCCTGTTCGGCGGTCAGGATGGTGGCAAGGTCGTGGGCGTTTTCCATCATCAGGTCGAACCAGCGGCGGAGAATGGCGGCACGTTCCTTGCCGGTGCGGGCGGCCCATTCCTTTTGCGCGGTCTCGGCATGGGCGATGGCATCGGCGACCTGCGCCCGGCCGAGGTCGGCCACCTGCGCGATCACGTCGCCGCGGGCCGGGTTGGTCACGTCGAAGGTGCCGTTTTCGCCCTCGATCCATTCGCCGCCCACATAGGCGCGGGTTTCGAGAAGGTCGGGATCCTTCAACAGCGATTTCAGGTTCGTGGTTGCGTCGAGCATGGGGGTCTCCTCCGGCAGGACTGGGTGAACGCCTGTGTGCGCAGAATGCAGGTGCCGGGCGCAATGTCCAGATCGACAGTGTCGCGCCGGCCACGGGAAATCGGAACATCCGTGCGTGGTGGGCGTGCGGGGCGCGAGATCCTTGCGCGACTCGGCCCTGTTTGGCAGGGAGAAGACGGGCACAGGCGATGGCGTCGCCTCATGCAAGGCATGCGCCCGACTTTCCCAGTCCTGAACGCCGGGACCTTTCTGCAAAG
>JALTNO010000450.1 GCA_027000645.1 Paracoccaceae bacterium
GGCCCAGGTCGCGCCCGGCGGACCGGGTCGCACCGCAGCCGGTCGCCCCTCCCCCGCCCGATGCGCGGCCGGACGAGGTTGCCTCCCCCGCCGTGGTGCCGGACGACAGCGGAGAAACCGCGCGCCCCGAGCAGCAGCAGACCGCGCCCGAGGCGGCCACCGACCGGATCGTGACCGAGGCCGAGAAGGGGCGCGAGGTGGCACCGGCGCAGTCGCTTCGCCCGCGCGCGCGCCCGGCACGCCCGGTGGCGGTCGCCAAGGAAAGGGAAAGGCCGGCGCCGAAACCGCCGGCGGACACGCGCAAGGCGGTCAATGCGGCGCTGGCCGAGGCGCTGGGCGGTGCCACCCCGTCGCCCGCGACGCCCCGCGGCCCGCCGCTGACCGCCGGCGAGAAGGAGGCGCTTCGCCTTGCGGTTTCGCAATGCTGGAACGTGGGGTCGCTGTCGTCCGAGGCGCTGCGGACGACCGTGGTCGTCTCGGTGTCGATGAAACGGGACGGCAAGCCGGAGATCGGCAGCATCCGGATGCTGTCCAGCCAGGGGGGGACGGCTGCGGCTGCAAGGCAGGCCTTCGAGGCGGCCCGGCGCGCGATCATCCGCTGCGGGGCGAGCGGCTACAGGCTGCCTCTCGAAAAATACGACCAGTGGCGCGATATTGAGATTACATTCAACCCGGAAAGGATGCGGATCAAATGACGAAGTATCTGGTGGGGGTTCTTCTGGGCATGGTTTTGGCGGCGGCCCCGGCGCTGGCGCAGACCGGGCCGCTCAGGATCGAGATCACCGAGGGGGTGATCGAACCGATGCCCTACGCGGTTCCCGAATTCGTGCCCGACAGCCCGGCGGCGGCGGAGTATGCCCGCAATATCACACAGGTGATCATGTCCGATCTGACGGGAACCGGCCTGTTCCGGGACATTCCGGCCTCGGCCCAGATCGGCAAGGTGACGGATTTCAACGCGCCGGTGCAGTTTGCCGACTGGAAGGCGGTCAATGCGCAGGCGCTGGTGACCGGGGCGGTGTCGCTTTCGGGGTCGCGGCTGACCGTGCGGTTCCGCCTGTGGGACGTGTTCGCGGGGACGGAGCTGGGCAACGGCCTGCAGTTCGCCGGCTCCGCCGATGGCTGGCGGCGCATGGCGCACAAGGTTGCCGATACGGTTTACAGCCGGATCACCGGCGAGGGGGCCTATTTCGATACCCGCGTGGTGTTCGTTGCCGAAACCGGGCCCAAGAACGACCGGCGCAAGCGGCTTGCGATCATGGATTACGACGGCGCCAACCTGCAATACCTGACCGATAGTTCGGCGATCGTGCTGGCGCCGCGGTTCTCTCCCACCGGCGACCGGGTGCTCTACACCAGCTACGAAAGCGGCCTGCCGCGCATCTACATGATGGATGTGGGCAAGGTCCGGCGCCGGTTGCTGCCGACGCCGAAAGGCACGATGAGCTTTTCCCCGCGCTTTTCGCCCGATGGCAGGACGGTCGTCTATTCGATGACGCAGGGCGGCAATACCGACCTTTACGCCATGAACATCGCTACCGGCAAAAGCGTGCGGCTGACCAACTCGCCGTCGATCGAGACGGCGCCCAGCTTTTCCCCCGACGGGTCGCGGATCGTGTTCGAAAGCGATCGTTCCGGCACCCAGCAGCTCTACATCATGCCGGCATCGGGGGGCGAGGCGCGGCGGATCAGCTTCGGCAAGGGGCGCTACGGCACGCCGGTCTGGTCGCCGCGCGGCGACCTGATCGCCTTCACCAAGCAGAACAAGGGCCGCTTTCATATCGGCGTGATGCGTACCGACGGCAGCGAGGAGCGCCTGCTCACGGCGTCGTTCCTCGACGAGGGGCCGACCTGGGCGCCGAACGGGCGGGTCATCATGTTCACCCGCGAAACTCAGGGTGCGAACGGGCGTTCGTCGCTTTACACGGTGGACATCACCGGACGGAACCTGCGTCAGCTGCGCACCCCCGACGGCGCCACCGATCCCTCGTGGTCGCCGTTGCAGAAGTGATCGCGGGGGGTGTGGGCCGGGCAAGTTTCCTTGCCGCGCCGGCTGTGGTAAGAACGGGACAACGAGACGACGAAAAGGACGAGGCAACGGCATGAACATTCTGGGCAAGATTTCGGCGGTCTTCGCCGTCATGACGCTGGCGGCCTGCGCCGGCAGCACGGGAGGCGACGATTCCGGCGCTTCTGGCTATGCCGGCAACGCGGCGGCGGGCGATCCCACCTCTCCGGTCTATTTCCAGCAGGCGATC
>JALTNO010000451.1 GCA_027000645.1 Paracoccaceae bacterium
CCGTGAGAGAGCCCGCGCCCGTCCTGCCGCCATCCCGATCGCGTGTCCGGTCACATGCCCGGATCCATCCCCTCGATCTTGTCGCCGGTCCAGTCCTTCAGCCCGCCGAGATTGTAGACTTCCCTGTATCCCATGTCCTTCAGCAGCTTGCCGGCAAGCGCCGCCCGCCCGCCGCTGGCGCAGTGCAGCACCACGGGCCGGTCGGGGCGCATCTCCGGGTCGTGATAGGGCGAGGCCGGATCGGCGCGAAACTCCAGCATCCCCCGCGGAATGTGGTGGGCACCGATGGCGCGGCCGGCCTTTTCCAGCTCGGGCGCATCGCGGATGTCGAGCAGCAGCGCGCCCTGCGCCACCAGCTCCTGCGCCTTGTCGCCATCGATCCGTTCCACCGCCGCGTTGGCGGCATCCAGCATTTCCTTCAGGGTCAGGGGCATCTGCGTCTCCGTTCTTCGATTCTGTTCGCGCGGACGCTAGCACGGGGCCGGCGCGGGGTGTAGAGGTGGGGCGCGTGCGCGACGGTCGGTCGCCGTCGCCGGGCTGGACAATCCGCTTCGCGCCGGGAAGATGCCCCCGGTCGAGGCATCGCGAACTGGCGAACAGGAGGTCATGCGCGTGCGCCCCCCCGAGCGAACCGGAGAGGAGATTGCCGAGCTTGCCGATCTCATGCGGGCGCGTCTGGGCGTGCGGGGGCGGACGCTGCGGGCGGCGCTGGCGCGGGCGCGGCACCGGCTGCCCCGCCGCATCCGGGCGCGGGCGGCCCGGCTGGCCGCGGCCGAGCCGCTTGCCCGCCATCCGAAACTGCGCCTGACGCTGGATCACGCGGCGCTGGCGCGGGCGGCGGCCGAGCTTCGCGATCATCTCGATTCCATCGACGCGGCCGAGCGGCGCAAGGGCTGGTGGCTGGGGGTGCTGGGAGGGCTGGCCTTCAACATGCTGGCCTTTCTGGCGCTGCTGCTTGCGGTGCTGCGCTGGCGCGGTTTCGTCTGAGGCCCGCGCGAGCAGGGGCGCGGCCTGCCGATCGGTCCGCGACACCGCCCCCCCGAGACAACCCCCTGAGACAGCCACCGATTAATAACCGCCGCGACACGACCCCATCCGGAACACGGCCCGCAGCGGGCCTTCCACGCGGCGCTGTCCGTCCGGTCCGGCCTTACCAGTGCGGCGGGCGTTCGTCGCCCAGGACCACGCCACCGCTTTGCGCGGCGTCGCGCTCGGCCTCGCGCTCCATCAGCATCCGGACATGGCGGGACAGCCGGTCGATCTCGGCCTGCTGGCGGGTGACGACGTCGCTGAGGTCGTCCACGGCGCGGGTGAGGTGGGCGATCTGCTCTTCCAGATGCTGCATCGGCTCGTTCCTTGCTCTGGCCCTGTTCCGGCCTTGTCCCTGGCGCGCGCTGCCCGGCAGGCCGGGGGCGATGTCGCCGGGGTCCGGGCTTGCCTTGTGCCGTGGCCTCGCGCCACTGTGGGTGTGGGAAGAAGAGGGATAGCACATGACGGTCAGGGTCGAAACCGGCGACGGGGTGACGGTGGTCACCATCGACCGCCCCCGGCGGCGCAATGCGGTGGACCCGGAGACGGCGCGGGCGCTGTTCGGGGCCTTTCTCGACTTCGAGGCGGATGCCGGGGCGCGGGTGGCGGTGCTGACCGGGGCGGGGAGCAGTTTCTGCGCCGGGTTCGATCTCGGGGCGGCGGCGTCGGGGGCGGGCGACGACTGGCTGGAGGAGGTGGCGATTCCGCCCGGCTGGACCGATCCGGTGGCGCAGCCCGTTCCCGGTCCGATGGGGCCGACCCGGCTGATGCTGTCGAAGCCGGTGATTGCGGCGATCGAGGGCCACGCGGTTGCCGGCGGCATGGAGCTTGCCGCCTGGTGCGATCTGCGGGTGATGGCCGAGGGCGCGGTGGCGGGGGTGTTCTGCCGCCGCTGGGGCGTGCCGCTGATCGATGGAGGCACGGTTCGGCTGCCGCGGATCCTAGGGCAGGGCCGGGCCAGCGACCTGATCCTGACCGGGCGCGGGATCGACGCGGCCGAGGCGCGCGAGATGGGCTTTGCCGACCGGGTTTGCCCGCGCGGGCAGGCGCGCGCCGTGGCCGAGGCTCTGGCCCGCGATCTGGCGCGCCTTCCGCAGGCCTGCCTGCGCGCCGATCACCTGTCTTCGCGGCTGCCGCCGGCAGAGCTGGCCGCGGCGTTGCGGCGCGAGTGGGAATCGGTTGCGGTCTTTGCCGCCGAGGGGCGGGCGGGGGCTGCGCGTTTCGTTGC
>JALTNO010000452.1 GCA_027000645.1 Paracoccaceae bacterium
GTACATGAGTACGGGCGGGGGCAAGTGGCGGAGAGACAGGGATTCGAACCCTGGAGACGGTTTCCCGCCTACACGCGTTCCAGGCGTGCGCCTTCGACCACTCGGCCACCTCTCCGTGAAGGCGATATCTGCCCAATCTGCGTGCGGTTTGCAAGGTCGAAAAGCACGAAGCCGTCAGACGTGCCGCGGCGCTTAGGCACGGTCCCGCGGCGCCGGAGCGGCGAAGGACCACGCAGCGATGATGCCCGTGGAGCCGGCGCGGCGGAAAAGGTCATGGATTTCCGATTGTTTCGCGCGTATGAGCGGGTCAGGGATCCAGTCGGAAAGGGATAAATGGCTGTTGGCATCTTCGATTCCGGCCTTGGCGGGCTGACCGTCCTGAGCGCCGCGCAGAAGCGGTTGCCCGAGGTGGACTTCCTGTATTTCGGCGACAGCGCGCACGCACCCTATGGCGTGCGCGATGCCGAGGACGTCTTCAACCTCACCCGGTCGGCGGTACAGGCGCTGTGGGACCGGGGCTGCGACCTGGTGATCCTGGCCTGCAACACCGCCAGTGCCGCGGCGCTGCGTCGGATGCAGGAAGGCGGCCTGCCGCCGGGCAAGCGTGTGCTGGGCGTCTTCGTTCCGCTGATCGAGGCGCTGACCGAACGCCAGTGGGGCGACAATTCCCCGCCGCGCGAGGTGGCGATCAAGCATGTGGCGCTGTTTGCCACCCCCGCCACGGTGGCCAGCCGCGCCTTTCAGCGGGAGCTGGCCTTTCGCGCCATCGGCGTGGATGTCGAGGCCCAGGCTTGCGGCGGGGTGGTGGACGCGATCGAGGAGGGCGACATGATCCTTGCCGAGGCGCTGGTGCGCAGCCACGTGGATGCGCTCAAGCGCAAGATGCCCGAGCCCGAGGCGGCAATCCTGGGCTGCACCCACTACCCGTTGATGGAATCGGTGTTTCAGGAGGCCCTGGGCCCGCGGGTCAGGGTCTTCAGCCAGGCCGAGATCGTGGCGGCAAGCCTCGAGGACTACCTCGACCGGCACCCCGACATGCTGGGGCGGGGGCGCGGGGGCTTCCTGACCACCGGCGATCCGGCGAAGGTCAGTGACCGCGCCACCCAGTTCCTGCGACGACGGATCACTTTCGAGGCGGCCTGACTTCGGTCAAGGCAGGGGCGGGCAAGCCGCCCGATATTGCCGCGGCAAGGCGCGGCGCGGAACGGTAACCTTGGACGAGAGGTCGGACATGACCCACAGGATCGCAATTCTGGGCGCCAGCGGATACACGGGCGCGGAGCTGGTGCGGCTGATTGCCGGGCATCCGAACATGGAGATCGTCGCCCTGTCGGGCGAGCGCAAGGCCGGGCAGGCCATGGCCACGGTCTTTCCGCATCTGCGTCACCTGAACCTTCCGGTTCTGTGCCGGATCGACGAGATCGACTTTTCCGGCATCGATCTGTGTTTCTGCGCGCTTCCGCACAAGACCAGCCAGCAGGTGATTTCCGCCCTGCCGCGGAACCTGAAGATCGTCGATCTCAGCGCCGATTTCCGCCTGCGCGATCCGGCGGAATACGAGAAATGGTATGGCAACGCCCATTCCGCCGTCGCTCTTCAGGAAGAGGCGGTTTACGGCCTGACCGAGTTCTACCGGGACGAGATCCGCGCGGCGCGGCTGGTGGCGGGCACCGGCTGCAACGCGGCCACCGGGCAATATGCGCTGCGGCCGCTCGTTTCCGCGGGGGTGATCGATCTGGACGATATCGTTCTGGATCTGAAATGCGCGGTCAGCGGGGCGGGGCGGTCCCTGAAGGAAAACCTGCTGCATGCCGAGTTGAGCGAAGGTTGCAACCCCTATGCCTATGGCGGCACGCACCGGCATCTGGGCGAGTTCGACCAGGAGTTCAGCCGCCTGGCGGGGCGGCCGGTGCGAGTGCGCTTCACGCCGCATCTGATCCCGGCCAATCGCGGAATTCTGGCAACGGTCTATGTGCGCGGGGATGCCGGGGTAATTCACGAAACCCTGCGGGCGGCCTATGAGGGCGAACCCTTCCTCCAGGTCCTTCCCTTTGGCGAGGCACCCAGCACCCATCATGTCCGGGGCTCGAATTTCTGCCATCTGGGGGTTGCCGGCGACCGGATCGAGGGCCGGGCGATCGTGTTTGCCGCGCTGGACAACCTGACCAAGGGATCGAGCGGGCAGGCCTTGCAGAATGCGAACCTCATACTAGGTGAAGAGGAGACAGCGGGCCTGATGATGGCACCGCTGTTCCCGTGAAGCGGAGGGCAGGATGCGAAACTTGAAGAAACGCCGCCGGATCCAGGTGATCATGGTCGCCTTCGTGGCGCTGATCCTGGCGACAGGTCTGATCGGATACGGAATGCGGGATGGAATCAATTTCTTCCGCTCGCCCAGCGAGGTTATTGCCGAGCCGCCTTCTCCGAACGAGGTCTTTCGCATCGGCGGCCTGGTCGAGGAAGGCACGTTGCAGCGGGGCACGGACGATACGGTGACCTTTTCCGTGACCGATGGCGGGGCCAGCGTTCCGGTGAAGTTTACCGGATTGCTGCCCGATCTGTTCGGTGAGAACCAGGGCATGGTGGGGACCGGCCGTTATGTGAACGGTGTCTTTGAAGCCACTGAAATCCTTGCAAAACATGACGAGGATTACATGCCGCGGGAGGTGGTGGACGCGCTCAAGAAGCAGGGCGTCTACGTCGAGCAGGGCGGCGGCAGCTGAGCCACGGGAGCGCCGGTTGCCGGGCGCTACCTCCGGCGGGAGTATTTCCGGCGAGAGGAAGGTCATGCGCGTGTTGCCGATGCGGCGCACGCATCGTTTTGCGTTCGTGAACCGTTGTTCCGCACCGTTCGAGCGAATTCGGACGGGAGCGGAACATGCAGTCGGCACGGCAGATTGCGGAAGATATCGTCGCGCGCGAAGGGGGGTTCGTGGATGACCCGGACGATCCGGGCGGGGCGACGAAATACGGGGTGACACTGGCCACGCTGCGCCGCCTCGGCATGGACCTGGACGGGGACGGGCGCGTCGGCGTGGCGGATCTGCGGCGGCTGGACCGGGCGCAGGCGGTGGATATTTTCCTGCGACATTTTTTCCGGCGTCCGGGCCTGGACGGCCTGCCGGAGGCGCTGCAGGCGCCGGTTTTCGACATGTATGTGAATGCGGGGGCGAACGCGGTGCGGATCCTGCAGCGGCTGTTGCGGGAGATGGGCCATGACCTGGCCGTTGACGGGGTGATCGGTCCGCAGACCCGGGCGGCGGCGCGCGATGCGGCCAGGCCCGATCCGATCGTTTTGCGGGATGCCTACGGGGTGGCGCGGCGCAACTATTATTTCCGACTTGCCGATCTCCGCCCCGCGAGCCGCAAATACGTGCGCACCCGCTCGGGCGGGAAGGGGGGCTGGATCCGGCGGGCCGAGGCCTTCCTGTCGCCGCGCTATCACATGAGCGATGAGGAGTTTCGGGAAAGGACGGCGGGATGGGCGTGATCGGCGATCTGCTTGCGGCGTTGTTCGGCGGCGGGCGCAACGTGGTGCGGGAGACGGTGGGGATATTCGCGGAAAATGCCGAGGCGGCGGCGGAACGATCGGCCGGCGTGCAGCGGCAGGCGATGCGCGAATTCGCTGCCGAGTTCGTGTCGGGCCGGCGCGGGGCATTCGATCGGTTCGTGGATGGTCTCAACCGGTTGCCGCGGCCGGCGCTGGCGCTGGGGACGCTGGGGCTGTTCGTGGCGGCGATGGTGGATCCGATCTGGTTCGCCGCCCGGATGCAGGGCATCGCTCTTGTCCCCGAGCCGCTGTGGTGGCTTCTGGGGGTGATCGTGTCCTTCTATTTCGGGGCGCGGCATCAGGCCAAGACGCAGGAACTGCAGCGCGAGATAGCCGCGACCTTCGCCCGCACGCCCGTGGCCATGGCCAATCTGGCGGCGCTGGAGCGGTTGTCGGCGGAGTGGCCGGACGCGGCCGGCAGCGAAGGGGACGGAGTGCTGGCGCCGGAGACATCCCGGCCCGATCCGAACCCGGCGCTGGAGGATTGGCGGGCGTTGCGCCGCCAGGAGGGTCTTGAAATTCCGGGCCGATGACGCGCGGTTCCTCTTTCCCGTCGCGGGCGGATCGGACAGGGTGTCGGGGAGACCGATACGCGCGATCTGACGGGGGAGACATGGACTATCAGACGATTGCACTTGAAATCACCGACGGTCTGGCCGTCATCACCCTGAACCGGCCCGAGAAGATGAACGCGCTGACCAGCCTGATGCGCGCCGAGATCACCCACGCGGTGAACGATGCCGCGGGCCGGGCGCGGGCGGTGGTGATGACCGGGGCGGGGGATGCCTTCTGCACCGGGCAGGACCTGGGCGACGCGGCCAGCGCGGGCGAGATCGACCTCGGCCGCGCGTTGCGGGAAGAATACTATCCGATGCTGCGGGCGATCTACGACTGTCCGGTGCCCACGGTGTCGGCGGTCAACGGACCGGCGGCCGGGGCGGGGGCCAACCTCGCGCTGGCGGCGGATGTGGTCATCGCCACCGAAAGCGCCTATTTTCTGCAGGCCTTCGCCCGCATCGGCCTGATGCCCGATGCCGGGGGCACGTGGTTCCTGCCGCGAAACATGGGGCTGGCCAAGGCGATGGGGGCGGCGCTTTTTGCCGATCGCATCACCGCCCGGCAGGCCGACGCCTGGGGCATGATCTGGGAGGCGGTTCCGGACGCGGAGTTCGATGCCCATTGGCGCCGGCGGGCGGCCTGGCTGGCCCAGGGACCGACCGAGGCCTTCGCCCGGATCAAGAAGGCCATTCGCGGAAGTTTCGATCATGCGCTTGACGCGCAGCTCGAGATCGAGGCGCATCTACAGGGCGAATGCGGGGCCACGCGCGATTTTCAGGAAGGCGTGCTGGCCTTTCTCGAAAAACGCCCGGCCTCGTTCGAGGGGCGCTAGCGCTTGACCGGATTCAACCGGCCGCCAGGCGCATGGCAGGCACCCGCCCGAGAGGGCGCATGTCCAGGCGGCAAACGTGCCCCGGGCGGGGCGGATGCGACATGCCCTGGCGCAGCGGGCCGGCGTGAAAGGGGCGCTCAGCTGCCGGGGACGCCGGTGGGTTTGCCGTCGATGGTGCGGCTGTTCTTCTCTACCCAGTAGGCGCGGAAGTCGTCATCGGATCTGGCGTCCACCCATTTCTGCATGGTGTCGCGTTCGCCCGCGTAATCCATGAACGGCACCGCATAGCCGCAGGAGGTCTGGACCATCTCCACCGTCATGTCGAAGATCTGCCGGGCGCTGCGATGGGCAGGGAAACGGGCCGCGCGCTCCTCCCAGCCGGCATCATCCACGTGAAAGCAGCGCGCCGTGCCATAGCAGCGCAGGATCAGCGGGCGGGTGGTGAAGGAACACCACATCAGCGTCATGCGCGGGCTTTCCCGCAGGTGCCCGGCAGTTTCGTTGCCGCTGCCGGTCAGGTTCATCCACAGGATCCGGTTCGGCCCCGCAACCCGCAGGCTGTCCATCCCCTTGGGCGAGACATTGACCCGCCCCTCGGGCGCGGCGGTGGCGACGAAAAAGATGTGCTGGTCCTCGATGAAGGCGCGGTGCGCGTCCTCGATACGGTCGAACTGCTTGGCCATGTCTCACTCCACTGTCACGGATTTGGCAAGGTTGCGCGGCTGGTCCACGTCGGTGCCCTTGGCCACGGCCACATGATAGGCCAGAAGCTGCGCCGGAACGGAATAGAGAATCGGGGACAGGCAACTGTGGACATGGGGCATGCGGATGATGGCCTGCACGCCGTCCCTGGCCTCGGCGATGCCGTCCTCGTCCGAGACCAGCAGCACGCGGCCCTTGCGGGCCATCACCTCCTGCATGTTCGACACGGTCTTGTCGAACAGCCCGTCGCGGGGGGCGAAGACGATCACCGGCATGTGCTGGTCGATCAGCGCGATGGGGCCGTGCTTGAGCTCTCCTGATGCATAAGCTTCGGCGTGTATATAGCTGATTTCCTTGAGTTTCAGGGCGCCTTCCAGGGCAAGGGGATACATCAGGCCGCGCCCGAGGAAGAGCACGTCGCGGGCCTCCGCCAGGTCCAGGGCGGCGCGGCGAATGGCGTCGTTCTGGTCAAGCGCGGCATTGAGCGCCGAGGGCAGGCCGCGCAGCGCGGAAACAAGGTCGGCGCGGGTTTCGGGGTCGAGGGTTCCGCGATCGGCCGCCGCCTTGAGCGCCAGCATGAAAAGCACCGACAGCTGGCAGGTGAAGGCCTTGGTCGAAGCAACCCCGATCTCCGGCCCGGCATGGATCGGCAGGGCCAGGTCGCTTTCGCGCGCGATCGAGCTTTCCGGCACGTTGATCACCGAAACCACGCGGTCCACCCTGTCGCGGCAATAGCGCAGGGCCGCCAGCGTGTCGGCGGTTTCCCCCGACTGGCTGACGAACAGCGCAATGGTGCCGTCCTCGACAGGCGGTTCGCGATAGCGGAACTCGCTGGCGATATCCACGTCCACCGGCAGGCGGGCGAGCTGCTCGAACCAGTATTTCGCGGTCAGGCAGGCGTAGTGAGCGGTGCCGCAGGCCACCATC
This sequence comes from Paracoccaceae bacterium, assembly GCA_027000645.1. Lineage (GTDB taxonomy): Bacteria > Pseudomonadota > Alphaproteobacteria > Rhodobacterales > Rhodobacteraceae > Jhaorihella. Next base: position 6,570 of record JALTNO010000452.1, read on the forward strand.
GTCAGCCGCCGGACGCGCGAGAAGTCAAGCCCCTCGCCGGGCAGCGTGACGGTATCGGTGCCGGCGGGAAGATAGGCGCGGACGGTTTCGCCCACGACCTGGGGCTGCTCGGCGATTTCCTTGGCCATGAAATGCTTGTGCCCGCCCTTGTCCACGCGGGCATTGGCGGCCTCGATCCGGCGGCATTCGCGGTTGGCGAGATTGCCCGCGGCGTCGAAGATCTGCACCGACGAGCGGGTGATCACGGCCCGGTCCCCGTCCTCGAGATAGGTGATCCGGTCGGTCAGCGGGGCAAGGGCCAGCGCGTCCGAGCCCACGAACATCTCGCCCTCGCCATGGCCGATGGCCAGGGGCGAGCCCTTGCGCGCGGCCACGATCAGGTCGTCCTCGCCATCGAAGAGAAAGGCCAGCGCGTAGGCGCCCTGCAGCCTGTCGATGGTGCGAAAGGCAGCCTCGACGGGGGAGGCGCCTTCGCGCAGGTGGCGCTCGGTCAGAAGGGCCACGGTTTCGGTGTCGGTCTCGGTCCGGAAGGTGAGGCCCGATGCGGTCAGTTCGGCGCGAAGCTCGCGGTAGTTCTCGATGATGCCGTTATGGACCACGGCCACCGCGCCGGCCTGGTGGGGATGGGCGTTGTCCAGGGTTGGCGCGCCGTGGGTGGCCCAGCGGGTATGGCCGATCCCGGCCTTGCCGGGCAGCGGATCATGCACCAGCAGGTCGCCGAGATTGACCAGCTTGCCCACGGCCCGTCGCCGGCCCAGCCGGCCGCGGTCCACCGTGGCGATGCCGGCGCTGTCATAGCCGCGATATTCCAGCCGCTTGAGCGCTTCGACCAGGATTGGCGCGGCCTCGTGCCGGCCCAGCACTCCGACAATGCCGCACATTACGGGGTCTCCTTCTTCAGGCGGGCCTTTTTCACCCTCAGCATGTCCATCAGCTTGCGCGCGCGGCCGGGCTTGTTGAGCTGCGGTGCGCGGGCGATGGCCAGGGCGCCCGGCTCCACGTCGCGGGTGACGACGGTTCCGGTCGCCGTCATCGCACCATCGCCCAGTTTCACCGGCGCCACCAGCATCGTGTCCGAGCCGATGAACACGTCCGATCCGATCTCGGTGCGGTGTTTCATCACCCCGTCATAATTGCAGGTGATGGTGCCGGCGCCGATATTGCTGCGCGCGCCCACCGAGGCATCGCCCACATAGGACAGGTGATTGACCTTGGCACCCGCGTCGATCACCGCGTTCTTGATCTCGACGAAATTGCCCACGCGCACCTCTTCGGCCAGTTCGGTGCCGGGGCGCAGGCGGGCGAAGGGGCCGACAATGGCGCCGCGGCTGACATGGCAGCCCTCGAGATGCGAAAAGGCGCGGATCAGCGCGCCCGATTCCACCGTCACGCCGGGGCCGAAGATCACGTTGGGTTCGATCACCGCATCGCGGCCGATCACCGTGTCGAAGGCCAGGTACACGGTATCGGGGGCCAGCAGGGTGACGCCATTGGCCAGCAGTTCGGCCCGCGCGCGGGCCTGGAAGGCGGCCTCGGCCGCGGCCAGCTCGGCGCGCGAGTTGACGCCCAGGGTTTGCGATTCGTCGCAGGCGATGGCGGTCACCGACAGCCCCCGCCGACGGGCCAGTTCGACCACGTCGGTCAGGTAGTATTCGCCCGCCGCATTGTCGTTTCCCACCTCGTCGATCAGGTCGAAAAGAAGGTCACAATCGCAGGACAGAATCCCTGAATTGCAAAGGGTTATGGCGCGTTCTTCATCGGTCGCGTCCTTATGTTCGACGATTCGTTCCAGCTCGCCGTCGCGCATCACCAGCCGCCCGTAGCGGCCCGGATCGGCGGCCTCGAAGCCCAGAATCACCAGGTCGTGGCTGGCCCGTGCCGCCACCATCCGCTGCAGCGTGTCGGCCTGCAGCAACGGCGTGTCGCCGTATAGCACCACCAGCTCGCCGGAAAACCCGCGCAATGCCGGGCGGGCCTGGGCCACCGCATGGGCGGTGCCTAGCTGTTCATTCTGCACGGCGACCGTTGCGCTTTCGTCAAGCTCGTGCACGGCCCGCGCCACGGCCTCGGCGCCATGACCGGCGACGACGACGATGCGGTCGGGGTTCAGTTCCGCCCCCGCGCGCAGGGCATGGGCCAGCATCGGGGCCTGACCGACCGGGTGCAGAACCTTGGGAATGTCGGAATTCATCCGGGTGCCCTTGCCCGCGGCAAGGATGACAAGCGCAATGTTCATAAAGGATTTCTCTTTGCGTTCTTGATGAGACCGTTTTATCCGCTATGGGCGCCGGCGCAAGCGCCGGAGCCATCAAACAAGGTTGCGGCTTGCAACACGGGGCGGCGGAAACATGCCGAAGGGGCGGACATGCGCACGGTGATCTTCGACCTGGACGGGACGCTGGCGGACACCTCGGGCGACCTGATCGCGGCCGCCAACCACTGTTTTCGCCGCATGGGGCTGGGCGAGATTCTCGA
>JALTNO010000453.1 GCA_027000645.1 Paracoccaceae bacterium
CGGCTGAGCAACTGGGTTTGCCGGGTGGATGATCTGGATGCGGCTCTGGCGCGGATGCCGGCCGGGGCCGGCCGGCCGGTGGAGGTCAGCCGTGGGGCGTTGCGTTGGCGCATGGCGGTGCCCGAGAGCGGGCGGTTGCCCTTCGACAACCTGTTTCCGGCGCTGATCGAGTGGCAGGGGGATCTGCACCCTTCGGCGATGCTGGCCGGCAGCGGCTGTGCCTTGCGGCGGCTGGTCGTGTCGCATCCGCGGGCGGGGGCGCTGGCGGCGGAGTTGGCGGCGCTTGACGATCCGCGGGTGGAATTTGCCGTCGGCGCGCCGGGATTGCGGGCCGAGATCGACACGCCGGGCGGGTTGAGGGTGCTTTCGTGACCGGAGCCTGGCAGGGACGGGTTGTGGATCGCGGGGGCAGGCCCTAGGGTCGGGGGCCATGTCGATCTGGAGCCGCATATCCGATGCTCTGGCCGCTTTGCGCAAGGGAGAAACCCTGCGCCATGTCTTCGAGCGGATGCGCACCCCGCCCGAGCGGTCGGTGGCGTTCACCATCGCGGTGATCGCGCTGGGGGCGAAGATGGCCAAGGCCGACGGCCAGGTGACCCGGGACGAGGTGGCCGCCTTTCGCGAGGTATTCCGGATCGCGCCGCGTGACGAGGCCAACGCGGCGCGGGTGTTCAACCTAGCGCGCACGGACGTGGCCGGGTATCGGGAATATGCCGCCTCGATCCGGCGCATGTTCGAGAACGACCCCGGCATGCTGTGCGACCTGATGGAGGGGCTTTTCCACATCGCCATGGCGGACGGGTTCTATCACCCGGACGAGAACGCGTTTCTCGAAGACGTGGCCGGGATATTCGGGCTGGACGAGAGCGCCTTCCGGGCGCTTCGGGCCCGTTTCGTGCCCGAGGAAAAACCCGATCCCTACACGGTTCTCGGGGTCAGCCCGGACATGCCGAAGGAGGAAATCCGCAAGGTCTGGCGCCGGCAGGTGCGCCAGACCCACCCCGACGCGATGATCGCGCGCGGCCTGCCGGAAGAGGCGGTGCGGCTGGCCGAGAAACGGATGGTAGATCTCAACCGCGCCTGGGACGAGATCAACGGCGCCCGGGATCGGTCCGGGAACTGATTCGGGAACTCGTTCAGGGTGCCGTTTCGGCGACTGGTCCCGTGCCGCACGGTTGGCCGCGGGGCGTGCCCGGTGCATGATCGGGCGGGGGAGGGGCAGGATGCGTCTGGCAACCTACAACGTGGAATGGTTCGCCGATCTGTTCGATCAGGCCGATCGGCTGATGGTCGATGACGAACCGTCCGGGCGCGAAGGCGTGACCCGGGCCGCCCAGATCGAGGCGCTGGGCAAGGTGTTCACGGCCGTGGATGCCGATGCCGTCATGGTCATCGAGGCCCCCAATACCGGCCGCCGGCAGGACACGGTGCGGGCGCTGGAGGGCTTTGCCGCCGCTTTCGATCTGCGCACGCGGCGGGTGGTCATGGGGTTTGCCAATGACACGCATCAGGAAATCGCGCTGCTCTATGACCCCGATCGCCTGAGGGCGCGGCACGACCCGAAGGGCGAGGAAACCGGGAAGAAGGGCCGCCGCGGGGCGCCGCGTTTCGACGGGACCTTCCGCATCGACCTCGATATCGACGCGACCGAAGACCTGGTGACCTTCTCCAAGCCGCCGCTGGAACTGGAGGTGACCACCGCCGGGGGAACCCGGCTGCGGGTGATCGGCGCGCATCTGAAGTCGAAGGCGCCCCATGGCGAGAAAACCCGCAACGGCATGATCCGCGCGGCGATCGAGAACCGGCGCAAGCAGCTGGCACAGGCGGTGTGGCTGCGGGCGCGGATCGACGAACACATCGCGGCGGGCGAATCGGTGATCCTCATGGGCGATCTCAATGACGGGCCCGGTCTGGACGAGTTCGAGAACCTGTTCGGGCGCTCTTCGGTCGAGGTGCTTCTGGGGGACGACATGTTCGACCCCCACGCCCGCAGGGCGGTGCAGCCGCGCGCTGCCGGGGCGGTCCCCACCACGGCGCGCTTTCTTCTGCCGGACGAGGACCGCTATCTCGAGGCGCTGCTGGACTACATCATGGTATCGCAGGACCTGATGGCGCGGCGGCCCTCCTGGCGCATCTGGCACCCGTTCGACGATCTGCGCTGCTGGCGGATACCGGAGCTGCGCGACGCGCTTCTGACGGCCTCGGATCACTTCCCCGTGTCGCTGGATATCGACATCTGAGCCTTTCCCT
>JALTNO010000454.1 GCA_027000645.1 Paracoccaceae bacterium
CACGCGGCGATAGCCATAACGCACCCGCGTTTCGCAGATTTCCTTGATCCTTGCCTTCAATGCTGCCGGATCGCTGCGCCGGGACTTGTAGTGGTAGGTGGATCGGTCGAACCGGAGAGGCGCCACTTCTTGCCCTGGCTCAGGGAAGAAGGCGGTGTCTGGTCGGCAATGACGATTGACGCGCGCGGTCGGGTCACATGAGCCATGATGCCGAAGGTTGATGTATTCGCATAGCTTCTTTCCGCACAATTCAGGGAAGGAGGGCTACCGTCGGCTTATGCTTCTCGGTGCGTACGGACCTTTTCCTGTTCCTCCCCGTTCCGCGGCCCGCGCCAGGATGGCCTCGAAGCCCTCCTCGGGCATACGGACAAAGCACGCGTCGGTCTGTGGTCGGGTCATGGTCGTGTCCTTGTCGTTGGCAGGTGGATCAGGCGGCCGACGCAGTCGGCAGCAGGTACTGGATCGCGATGCGCACATCTCCGCCGGTGAAGCTGCCGCCAATTGCAGTGAGCAGGATCCGCGTGGGCGCATAGAACGCCTGCGGGCCGATGACGCCCACATTGGTGCTGCCGGTTGCCACGCCCAGCGAGCCGCCGAACTTGGCGGGCTCGCCGGCGATACCGCAGTCGTAGCTTGTCGCACCGGCAACGGTCGTCACCGTGCGGCTCGAGACCGCCAGCACGATAGCCCGGTCGGGAATGGCGATGTTCGAGGTGACCGAGGCGCCGGATAATCCGGTGAGCAGCTCTTCGTCCACATGCAACCCGATGGATGATCCGCTCGGTCCCCGAGCTACCGCGACGGACGGACCGCGCACAAGCAGGTTCAGCGCCACATCGAGCGTCAGCCAGGTGCCGCTGATACGCACGACCAGCACGCTTTCGTCCTCGATCCAGACCCGCCATCCCTCCTGTGGGGCCAGCCGGACCCACACCCCGCCGGAATACACCGCCACGTCACCATCCCAGCCTGCCCATGCGCCGGCGGCACCGGTGGCGACGATGTAGCGGTCGCCCTCGGCGGGGCTGCCGGGCGGCGCGGTCAGATCCCGGTCCTTCACCGACAGCTGCACGAGGCCATCGAGCAGATCGAGCGCCGCGTTGTGGGTGACATGCTTCTGCGCCTGTGCGGCAGCGATGTAGGGGAGCGAGATGTTCGGGGTGGTCATGGGCGCCTCATGCGATGGTGATGGTGGCCTCGGCCGGGATGCCGCGACCAAGCGAAGGCGAGAGTTGGGCCACGCGGATGGTCAGTGCGGCGCCCGGCACCAGCGCCGCGCCCCAGTCGGCGACCTGGTCGGCCGTGCTGTAGGTGACGCTGGTCGATCCCGCCGCCAGCGTTCGTTTCACGGTCGCGCCGTCGAGAAGGTCGATCTCCCAGGCTTCGGGTTGATCGAGGAACGGCACCTCGGTCGCCTCCCAGCTGTCGGCCGCCGGGTCGCGGGAGCGGCGAGTCCAGGAAAGGGTGATGTCGCCCGACGGCTCGGCCTTCGCACCGAGATGCACCGGCGCAAAGGGCAGGAGCGAGGCGCCCGATGGCGTGAGCGACAGCGTCGTGTAACTCGGATCGGAGACCGGCCGCGTGGCGGGCCCCACGGCGAGGTTCCACGGCAGGCCGATCTCGCCGGCCGTGAATGGCAGTTCGGTGACGGCCGTGTCCAGCATAACCACCCGCGCCCCGGCCGGAGCCGGATTGCCGATGGCGTACTCTGTCCCCCGCTGGCCGCGCAGGAGCGTGGTCAGGCGATAGCGGCCAGGGGCGACGAGCGTGACGTCGCGGGCCTGCAGCACCTCCCAGGTTCCGGTGGCGCTCTCCACGGCAAAGGCGTTGGCTCCGGCGAAGAGCTGCAGGTCGGTGACGCTTTCGAGCTGGCCCCAGGGGAAGTCGATTTCCAGCACCGCGCCCCGATCCCACCGCCAGGCGGGTCCGGCGGGAAGGTCAGCGGCCAGCGTTCCGATCCGCGCGCGGCGGGTGATCGTGGCAAAGCTCGCCCAGCCCGAGGTCTCCGGGCTGCGCAGAACGGCAACCGTGCCCGGCCAGGGATCGGCATCGACGGCAATGAGCGGGCGGGGCGGCATGTGGGCGCTGGTCAGCTGCGGCAGATCGAGGATCGCCACCTGCGGCGCGCCGAGCGGGACGGAGCGCGCCACGGCGGCTGACCGAAAGCTCGCCTCAACCGCTCATGATAGAGCCCGAGAAGCCGTTCGGCGGCTGCCTCACTCTTGCGCAC
>JALTNO010000455.1:0-7858 GCA_027000645.1 Paracoccaceae bacterium
AATCCGGAGGCCCGTATCTTCGGCGTCACGGCGACGCCCAACCGGGGCGACCGCAAGGGGCTGCGCGAGGTCTTCGACAACGTGGCCGACCAGGTCCGGTTGGGCGAGTTGATCGCCTCGGGCCACCTCGTGCCGCCGCGCACCTTCGTGATCGACGTGGGCGTGCGGGAACAACTGCAGAAGGTCCGCAAGACCGCCCTGGATTTCGACATGACCGAGGTTGCCGGCATCATGGATCGCGCGCCGGTCACCGACGAGGTGATACGTCACTGGCGCGAGAAGGCCGCAGGGCGGCCCACCATCGTCTTCTGCTCCACCGTCGCCCATGCTGCCCATGTGGCCGAGGCGTTCAACGCAGCCGACATCCCGGCAGGGCTGATCCACGGCGACCTCGCGGCCGACGAGCGCCGCAACATCCTCGCGGCCTTTAGCTCGGGCGAGATCGCCGTTCTCGTCAACGTCTCGGTGCTCACCGAGGGCTTCGATCACCCGCCCACCTCCTGCGTAATCCTGCTGCGGCCCAGTTCCTGTAAGTCCACCATGATCCAGATGGTCGGGCGCGGCCTGCGCACCATCGATCCCGCGGAACACCCCGGCATCGTCAAGACCGATTGCGTGGTGCTGGATTTCGGGACGTCGAGCCTGATGCACGGCACGCTGGAACAGGACGTGGACCTCGACGGTCGCGAGCCGAGCGCCGACGCGCCCACCAGGACCTGCCCCGAATGCGAGGCCGAGATCCCTCTGGCCGCGCGCGAATGCCCGCTTTGCGGCGCGCTGCTGGTCGAGCCGAAGGGCGAGGCCGGTGCCGAGGCGCTCGAGGGCTTCGTGATGACCGAGATCGACCTGTTGAAGCGGTCGAGCTTCCAGTGGGTGGATCTCTTCGGCGACGAGGCCGCGCTGATGGCCACGGGTTTCACCGCCTGGGCCGGCATCTTCTGGCTGGGCGGGCTCTGGTATGCCGTCGGCGGGCGGCGCGGCATTCGGCCGAGGCTCCTCGGCATCGGTGAGCGCACCGTATGCCTCGCGCAGGCCGACGACTGGCTGAACGCGCACGAGACCGACGAGAGCGCCTTCAAGACCCGGGGCTGGCTGCGCCAGGCCCCCACCGAGAAGCAGATGCAATACCTGCCCGCAAGCGCGCGCCAAGATTACGGGCTCACCCGCTATCACGCCTCGGCGCTGATCTCCTTCCAGTTCAACAGGCGCGCGATCCGGCAGCTTGTCCGCTCCGCCGCCATGCCGGAACGGAGGGCCGCGTGAGCCATGTCGCGCAAGTCTCACCCCCGCCCGCATCGCCTGCGCATCGACAGGGCCGTGATCGCCTCTGGCATCCGCGCCCGGTCATTTGCGCCGTCTGTACATCCCGCACCCGCGGCTTCGGTTGGTTCGATCCCAACCGTCCGCGTCCAACCCGCGCCCGCCGCTGGTTCTGCTCCATGGGCTGCCAGGCAGCCTTCACCCGAAAGGCAAAGAGAGGATTGAACATGGTCGATTTCATCGAAGAGGAACCCCAGGCGCTGCCCGCCGTCATGCGCGCGCTCGCCCCCGAGATGGAGCGGATCGGCTGGGACCGGCCGCTGGGCCAGCTGACGCAGAACGACATGCACCGGCTGATCGTCACCACCATCGAAGCCTTCCGCGCCGAGATGGCCGAGATCGCCGCCGAGTCGGAGATACCGTTTTGACGCTGGACTTCAACCATCGACCCGGCGTCGCTGAACGCATCAACACGGCCGTGGATGCCGCACTTGAAGCTGAACGCGCCGCAACACCACCGCGCGACTATCTCGGCGCGTCCCGGCTGGGGCAGCCGTGCGAGCGCGCGCTGCAGTTCGAGTTTGCCCATGCGCCGAAAGACGAGGGTCAGGAATTCTCGGGCCGGGCTTTGCGCATCTTCGCGATTGGGCACACGCTCGAAGATCTCGCCATCAGGTGGCTGCGGGCGGCCGGGCTCGATCTCGCCACCCGGAAGCGTGATGGTGGCCAGTTCGGCTTTTCCGTCGCCGGCGGGCGCATTCGCGGTCACGTCGACGGGATCGTCATGGACGCCCCCGCCGCCATGGGTCTGCGCACCCCTGCACTCTGGGAATGCAAGACCATGAACGCGAAGAACTGGCGCGCCTGCGTGAAAGACGGCGTTGCGGTCTCGAAGCCCGTCTACGCGGCCCAGATCGCGCTCTACCAGGCCTACATGGAAGCGAGCGTTCCCGGCATCTCGGCCAATTCAGCGCTCTTCACCGCGATCAACAAGGATACCGCCGAGCTGCACCATGAACTGGTGCCCTTCGATGCTGAGCTCGCACAGCGCATGTCGGATCGCGCCGTGCGCATTCTGCGCGCAACCGATGCCGGCGATCTGCTTCCCCGCATCGCCACCTCCCGCGACTTCTTCGAGTGCCGCTTCTGCCCCTGGGCCGAACGCTGCTGGGGGCTGCCCGGATGAGCAAGGACACCACCGACCCGCCTGACACACCAGAGGAAACCGGCATGCGCGGTGACATCACGCCCGATGAACCGAAGGAAAACCTCGTCCATTTCAACCCCTGGCGCGATTTCAACGACGCGGCACCGCAGATCGACCCGTTCGGCGACGAGCCGGATCCTGCGCAGATCGCCTCCTTCATGGAGGTGGTGTTCGGCTACTGCGACGGGCTGATCCCGGTGCGCAGCTTCATCGACAAGGGACAGGGGATCGATGGGCGGCCGCACAACATCTGGATCGAGGCCGACGAGACTGTGCCCGAGAAAATGGCGACCTTCGCGGGCTGGGCCGCGCGCGAGGGGGCGGCGGTCTATGTAATCCCTGGCACGGTGACTGAGACCGGTCAGGCTAAGGCCGCCGACGTGGCGCAGATGCAGGCCGTCGTCGTCGACATCGACAGCGGCGACATTGCCGCCAAGCGCGCCCATCTGGAGCGCCATCTCGGCCCGCCCACCATGGTGGTGGAAAGCGGAGGCATCACGCCCGAGGGGCAGCGGAAAGCGCACGTCTGGTGGAAGCTCACCGAACCCGCCGAGGGCGACGACATTGCCCGCCTCTGCCGCCTGCGCGGCGACATCGCCGCCAAGGTCGGGGGCGACATGCATTTCCGCTCGGCGCATCAGCCGATCCGGGTGGCGGGCTCGGTCTATTACAAGAACGGCCTCAAGACGCTGGTCCGCATCGTCGAGTTGAACGCCGGCCTCGAGCGCGATCTCGACGAGTTCGCCGAGGCCGTGGCCGACATGCCGCCCGCGCCGGGTGTCAATCTCACGCCGGACTTCACCACGCCCGACAAGCCCGCCGTCGAGGATGTGCTGGTCACCCCGGTGCGCGAGGGCGGCACCGACGACTGGTCGCGCTTCGAGGGGGCGTCCGCCGCCATAGGCTACTTCATCCGGCTGGTTCACGAGGGCCGCCTGTCCAAGGACGAAGGCTGGGAGGCGATCTGCGGCTACAACGCCGCCATGCTGCGGCCCCAGTGGCCTGTGGAACGGCTCAAGCGCGAATCCGAACGCCTCTGGGCACGCCATGTCGAGCGCCACGGGCCGCCGCTCGTCCGGCTCGACAGCGCCGCCCCTGTGCCAGAGGACCTGCCTACCTTCACGCTGGGGCAGTTGCTCGACGACACGAGCCCCATGCCCGCCGACCTGATCGTCCCCCGCATCCTGACCCCGGGCGGGCTGCTGGTGCTCGGCGGCGCGCCGAAGGTCGGCAAGAGCGATCTCCTGATCGCCTGGCTCGTGCACATGGCCGCTGGCGTGCCGTTTCTCGGCTTCACTCCGCCGCGGCCGCTCAGGATCTTCTACCTGCAGGCCGAGATCCAGTATCATTACCTGCGCGAGCGCATGCAGCAGATCGGCCTGCCAGCGGACCTGATCGCCGCCGCGCGCGACAACCTGGTGGTCACACCGAAGCTGAAGATGCTGCTCGATGCCGAAGGCAGCGCCCGCGTGGCCGCGGCGATCCGGGCGGCGTTTCCGGACGAGCCCCTCGACATCCTCTGCATTGACCCGATCCGTAACCTCTTCGACGGCGGTCCCGACGGCGGCGGCGAGAACGACAACGCCGCGATGATGTTCTTCCTCAAGGAGCGCATCGAGGTCCTGCGCGATCACGTCAACCCCGACTGCGGCGTGATCCTCGTCCACCACACCAAGAAGCTGTCGAAGCACCAGGTGAAGGAGGATCCGTTCCTCGCGCTGTCCGGCGCCAGCGCGCTGCGCGGGTTCTACACGACGGGTCTGATCCTGCACCGGCCGGACGAGGACGCATCGGAACGGAAGCTAGAGATCGAGCTCAGGAACGGTCCCGCGCTGCCGGCGAAGCTCGTCGACAAGATCAAGGGTGAGTGGGTCGAGGTCAACCCGATAAACGAGCGGCTCGTGCGCGCCGAACAGGGCGCGAAGTTCGATGCCGAACGGGACCGCAAGGGCGAGGTCATCGTCGACATTCTCCACCGCGAGGCGCGCTCGGGGCGCATGTACACCATGACCCTCTTTGCCGAGGCCTTCGAGAACAGGGGCGGGCTCAGCGGGCAGACCAGCATTCGCGAGAGGCTGAACGTCCTGACCACCAAGGGGATCGTCAAGTTCGTCAAGGGCGATGCCGCAAGCGATCTCGGGTTGGCTTCGGACCGCAGCAAGTACGGCTATCTCTGCGTCGAACACATGGAACTGGCAACCGGCGAGGAGACGGTCGATCCGGAAACGGGCGAGGTCACACCGGTTCATGTCCGGGTGTTTCCGAGCCACTACAAATGCCCCCAGACCGGGGCGGTTCTGCCGGTCGAAAACCCCGCTGTCTGGGTCTATCCGGAAGGGGGTGAGGCATGAATTTCACCGCCCCGAATGCACCCGAAATCTGGACCCCGAAATCCGAAATCTGGCCAGATTTCGCGAAATCTGAAATCTGCGCGCAATCTGGAATCTTGGTTTTCTGCTGGTTTTTCAATGATTTGATGCACCCGTTCCAGATTTCGGACGGGTTGATCCGAAATCTGACCCGAAATCTGGATTTTCTCAATGAAACCAGAGAGTTCTGCCAGATTCCAGATTTCGGAAAAGGCACCCCTAAAGGGGTGGGTGGACTCCCCCCGTCAGGAGGGGAGGTCCACCACCCACCCCTGGGCGATTTCGTCCACCGCGAATCTGTCCATCCCTTCATCGAGCAGCCGGAAAAAAGGAGCCCCCAAATGGCCGCCACATCAACCACTCCCTCATCCACCATCCTCGCCCTCGACCTCGGCACCACAACCGGCTGGGCGCTGCGCGGCCATGACGGGCTGATCACCACCGGTACGGCCAGCTTCAAACCCCGGCGGTTCGACGGCGGCGGCATGCGATATCTTAGGTTCACCAACTGGCTGACGGAGATCGACCGGCTGTCCGGGCCGATCGAGGCGATCTGGTTCGAGGAAGTCAGAGCCCACAGGGGCGTGGACGCGAGCCACGTCTATGGGGGTCTCATGGCCACCCTGACCGCGTGGGCCGAACTGCGTGGCGTGCCTTACGAGGGCGTGCCCGTGGGCACCATCAAGAAACATGCCACCGGCAAGGGCAACGCCAACAAGCAGGCGATGATCGAGGCGGCCCGCGCCCGGGGCTTCGATCCGGCCGACGACAACGAGGCCGACGCCATCGCGATCCTCTTGTGGGCCATTGAGACCAAGGGAGGGCTGGCATGAAGGCGATGCGCTTCACCCCTCCCGGCTACGGCGGGCGGCGACGTGATCCTGATGAGGTCAAGCGCGATGGCTGGCATGAACAGGGCCTGCTGGCGGTGTCGGTTGACGACGACCGGTTGACCTGGCCCGAGCGTGAACTGGTGCGGCAACTCGGCGAACGGCTCTATGGGAAAAGGCAGGAGGAACGAGATGGCTGAGTGGACGATGGCCGGGGTGCAGGACCGACTGGAACTGGCCGCCGAGGTGTTCCGGCAGATGCCACCCGTAAGGCCGCAGGGGTATTTCAGCGCGTGGCCCGAGGTGTTTCACAGCTTCGCCGATCAGGTGGGGCAGACGCCGCGTATGCGTCGGCCGCTGCCGAGCCCGCGCATGATCACCGAGGCCGAGGAGGCGCTGCTCTGGCTCCGCTGGCTGGAGAAAGATGACGCGCGGATCGTCTGGCTGCGCGCCAACCGCACGCCGTGGAAGAAGGTCTGCTGGGAGGTGGGCCTCAGCCGCCCCGCCGCCAGCCGGCACTGGCAATACGGCATCGCGCTGATCACCTGGCGGCTCAACGGGCGGGTGCCGCCAGGCAAGCGATCGAAGCGCTTCGTGATCGAGAACGCCGACAGGCTGTCAAGGAAAATCGTCCTGTGAAAAAATTTTCTTCAGAGACATCGCAGGGGGTGTTGCCATTGCCCGGCGCGGTCTACAAATCGGGCAAGGTCGCACGAGGCGTGAGAGACGGATGGAACGGATGAACGAGGCGGTTGGAATGGGCAGGCGCGGATCGGTTGGCCGGAGCAACTTTCTTCGGTGCCTCGTAAGCCTTTGATTTGACGGGTCCTTTCCGTTCACCAGTGTATTCGGGGGGGCTTGGCGCAAGGCTTCCCCAGTGACGCCGCCGAAAACACCCGTTTCGTTTCGCTTTGCGCGAAAACCCAATGAAACAAGGGGCTGACGCCCCCGCAAACCCCGCCTGAACCGAAACGGGGGGCGGACCCCATTTCGCTTCACGGGTCAGACCCGCTTCGTTTTGGACTGAACCCGTTTCGTTTCGGCCCCATTCACCAGGAACCAGCCATGGACGTGATCGAACTGCCTCTCGGGCAGATCATTCCCTATGCGCGCAATCCCCGGCGCAACGAGAAGGCGGTGGCCGCCGTCGCCGCTTCCATAGCGGAGTTCGGCTGGCGCCAGCCCATCGTTGTGGACGAGAACATGGTCGTGCTTGCCGGGCACACGCGGCTGGAAGCGGCGCGCCAGCTCGGGCTTGAGACCGCGCCGGTGCATGTGGCCAGGGGGCTGAGCGAGGCCCAGGCGCGGGCCTTCCGGATCATGGACAACCGTTCGGCCCAGAACGCCGAGTGGGACGAGGACCTGCTGGGGCTGGAACTGGGCGATTTGCTCGAGGCCGAATTCGACCTCGGGCTGACCGGTTTTACCGAGGACGAGTTGAACGCGCTCCTGTCCGGGGTCGAGGAAGCCGCCGCCGAGGACGCCGACGAGGTCCCCGACACGCCGGAAGAGCCGGTCAGCCGCCCGGGCGATCTGTGGCTTCTGGGCCCGCACCGGCTGCTCTGCGGCGATGCCACGGTGGCGACGGACGTGGAGCGGCTGCTTGGGGACAACAAGGCCAACATCTGCTTTTGCGATCCGCCCTACAACGTGGACTATGCCGGTGGGGTCGGCGCCGAGAAGTCCGGCAAGGATCGCCGGATCAGGAACGACGCCCTGGGCGATGACTTCGGCCGGTTCCTGCATGACGCCTGCGCACTGATCAACGCGCATACCGAGGGCGCGGTCTACATCTGCATGTCGTCGAGCGAGCTGCACACCCTGCAGAAGGCCTTCACCGAGGCCGACGGCCATTGGTCGACCTTCGTGATCTGGGCCAAGGACCGCTTCACGCTGGGGCGGTCCGACTACCAGCGCCAATACGAGCCGATCCTCTATGGCTGGCCTGAAGGCGCGAAACGGCGCTGGTGCGGGGCGCGTGACCAGGGGGACGTGTGGTTGATCGACCGGCCGGCAAAGAACGAGTTGCACCCGACGATGAAGCCGGTGGCGCTGGTCGAGCGTGCCTTGCGTAATTCCAGCCGCGTGGGCGATCTGGTGTTCGATCCCTTCGGCGGCAGCGGCACGACGCTGATCGCGGCCGAGACGACCGGACGCAAGGCGGCGCTGCTGGAGCTTGATCCGAAATACGT
>JALTNO010000455.1:7868-8934 GCA_027000645.1 Paracoccaceae bacterium
CGTGGCGGTCGGCTACGGCGTCGCCGTCGTGACGCAGATCCTGATCTTCCCGGTGTTCGGGCTGCACACGACGCTGGTGCAGAACCTCAAGATGGGCGGGATATTCACCATCGTCAGCCTGGCCCGGTCCTTCGCCCTGCGCCGGCTGTTCGAGGCGCTCCGTATGCGCAGGGCGAAATGAGCACCACCGCCCCGGCGAGGGACGGCGGAAACAGGACTGGAATCGGAGGTGGTTTCAATCGTCAGCGATGCGGTAGACCCGGCCGCGCTCTTTGTCCTTCTCGGAGGTGATCGTTAGCCCGAGCCGCTTCTTCAGCGCGCCGGCAAGCGCCCCCCTCACGGTGTGTGGCCTCCACGACAGCGTGGTCGCGATCTCGTCGATGGTGGCGCCGCCCTCGGCGCGGAGCATCTCGATCAGCTTCGCCTGCTTCGTGCCGGCGCGCGGTGTGTGCGCCTTGGACGCCGGGCCGGCCTCGGCGGGGGTGTCCTTCGGCGCCACCTCGGCGGCCTTGGGCGCGTCGTCGCCGCCCTCCGGCTCGATGCCTATGGCCGCGAGACCCGCGTCGGTGATGTGCAGGAGGACGGCACGGCCATCATCATCGTTGCGCCAGATGCGGTTCATGGCAGGATCGGCCTTCGCGCGTTGGTCCGTCATGGTCTCGGCGATCAGTCCGCGCTTCATGAGCGCGCCGATCACTTTCTGCGCGGCGCCTCCGCGCAAGCTGCCGGGGAGCGGCAGGACGTTGCGGTCGTCACGCTGCGCGGCGGCCGAGAGGATCACGAGCTGGGTATCGGAAAGTCGGGTCATCTTGGGTCTCCGTGTTCGGGGCCGCGACCGTCGCGGCCCTTCCACGACCCCAAGCCCGCCAGCGGGCGGGCCGGAGTTCGGGCAGGGCCGGAGATCACTCGGCGTATTCGCCTTCGCCGAACAGGAAGTCGGTGATCTCCCTGAGGTCGCTGGCAACGTGGTCGATCGACCCGACGGCTCCCCAGTTGACGGCTTCGGGATCGAACCCGAAATGGTCGTCGCTTAGGGACTGCAGCCGGGCGAGCATCTCGTCGATCT
>JALTNO010000456.1 GCA_027000645.1 Paracoccaceae bacterium
GCGGTCAACGCCGTACGATACCTCGGTCGCGCCATCTGGCGACGGTGGAGTGGATACCATCGCCGAAGTCGCGTCGAGAGCAAGATGCATTGTGTGAAACTGATGGGGCAAAGCCTGATGGCGCGGGACTTCGACCGGCAGGTCGCGGAAATCCAGGTCCGCGTCGCGGTGCTCAACCGTTATACCGCCCTTGGCATACCCGTCACCGTGCCCGCAGGATAAGTCCGTCCGGGGAAAGGGGAAGTCTACCCTTCACCCGATTTATGCAACAAAGCCCATAAATGGTCGCCCGTCTCTTCAGGCGCTGCGCAACAGTAACATCCTTGTTCCGCGCTCGGTTTCTCAAAGATGCCTGAAATGCGTTCAGAACGTGCGCATGGCTGGCACGGAAATTTTCGATTACCCTATGGTCCTCTTCCTGCGCTACTCCGTTTCGAACGGCTCTACCAGCCGCGTTGACACGATTTCTGGAGTATTCAGGAATGGTCGAGCGAGCCACTTTAGCTGTCCATCTTCAACGCGTTGATGAAGGCCGACTGCGGGATCTCCACCTTGCCGAACTGGCGCATCTTCTTCTTGCCGGCCTTCTGTTTTTCCAGCAGCTTGCGCTTGCGCGTGGCGTCGCCCCCGTAACATTTGGCGGTCACGTCCTTGCGCAGCGCCGAAAGTGTTTCGCGCGCGATCACCTTGCCGCCGATGGCCGCCTGGATCGGGATCTTGAACATGTGGCGCGGGATCAGCTCCTTCAGCTTTTCCACCATCGCCCGCCCCCGCGCCATGGCCCGGTCGCGGTGGACCATGACCGACAGCGCATCCACCGGTTCCTCGTTCACCAGGATCTGCATCTTCACCAGGTTGTCGGGCCGATAGCCGGTCAGCTGGTAGTCGAAGCTGGCATAGCCCTTGGTCACCGATTTCAGCCGGTCGTAGAAGTCGAACACCACCTCGTTCAGCGGCAGGTCATAGACCACCATCGCCCGGCTGCCGGCATAGGAAAGATCCAGCTGGATCCCGCGCCGGTCCTGGCACAGCTTCAGCACGTCGCCGAGGAACTCGTCGGGCACCAGGATCGTGGCCTTGATGCGCGGCTCTTCGATATGGTCCACATGGGTCGGATCGGGCATGTCGGCGGGGTTGTGCAGCTCGCGCATGGTCCCGTCCTTCATGTAGACGTGATAGACCACGCTGGGCGCGGTCGTGATCAGCTCGATATCGTATTCGCGTTCGATCCGGTCGCGGATCACCTCCAGGTGCAAGAGCCCCAGGAACCCGCAGCGAAAGCCGAAGCCCAGCGCCGCCGAGGTCTCCATCTCGTAGCTGAAGGAGGCATCGTTGAGCGCCAGCTTCTCGATGGCGTCGCGCAGATCCTCGAACTCGGCGCTGTCCACCGGGAAGAGGCCGCAGAACACCACCGGCTGGGCCGGCTTGAAGCCGGGCAAGGGCTCGCTGCAGGGGCGCTTGTCATGGGTGATGGTGTCGCCCACCCGGGTGTCGCGCACCTGCTTGATCGAGGCGGTGATGAATCCGATCTCGCCCGGGCCCAGCCGGTCGATCTGTTCCATCTGCGGGCGGAACACGCCGATCCGGTCCACCGGGTAGACCGCGCCGGTGGACATCATGCGGATGCGGTCGCCCTTCTTCAGCACGCCGTCCATGATGCGGACCAGCACGATCACGCCCAGATAGCTGTCATACCACGAATCCACCAGCATCGCCCTGAGCGGCGCATCGCGCTCGCCCTCGGGCGGGGGCAGCTCGCGCACGATCGCCTCGAGCACCTCGTGAATGCCCTCGCCGGTCTTGGCGCTGACCCGGATCGCGCCGGAGGCATCGATGCCGATCACGTCCTCGATCTGCTCGGCCACCCGGTCGCAGTCCGAGGCCGGCAGGTCGATCTTGTTCAGCACCGGGACGATCTCGTGATCGGCCTCGATCGCCTGATAGACATTGGCCAGCGTCTGCGCCTCGACCCCCTGGGTGCTGTCCACCACCAAGAGCGAGCCCTCGACCGCGCGCATCGACCGCGACACCTCGTAGGCGAAATCCACGTGCCCCGGCGTGTCGATCAGGTTCAGCACGTAATGTTCGCCGTCATCGGCGACATAATCGATGCGCACGGTATTGGCCTTGATGGTGATGCCGCGCTCGCGCTCGATATCCATGCTGTCGAGGAGCTGCTCCTTCATGTCGCGGTCCTTGACGGTGCCGGTTTCCTGGATCAGCCGGTCGGCAAGGGTGGATTTGCCATGGTCGATATGGGCGACGATGGAGAAATTGCGGATATGGGCGAGATCGGTCATGGCAGGGGATATGTATGGGTTGCGCCACCCCGTCAAGCGCGTAAGCACGGCCGGCGGCCCCGCCCCGGATTCCCCGGTTATCCGCGAAAAATCCCCATTCTCGCCCGATTTGACGCCTAGCCTTGTCCCAAGGCAGAACCGGGAAAGGGCGCCTTCGCGGCGTGGCAGGCAATGGCAAGCTATTCGATATTCGTTCTGGGCGAATCCCGAATGACAATTTCCGGCAACGAGCAGCTCGACGGCCTGACCCAGGGCGACGGGTCGCACCTGGTCGGGCACACGATCACGCTGAATTCTCCCGACTGGACCGAGGTCAGAATCCGCGACGGCAACGGCGACGACCACGACAACGACGACGACCACGACGATGATGACGACGACGATCACGAAACCGACGACAACTTCCAGGACAATGACAGCGACCAGAGGCTGGACGGCGACCAGATCATCGACGGAACGCTCTATCCCGACGGTGCCAGGGTCGAGGCCGAATACGGCCTCACGCTGAGCGACGGCGAAAACACGTGGGAGGCGATCGGCTTCAACGTGAACAACTCTTCACCCGCCTATGCGACGGTCGAGGGGCTGGCCTTCATCGGCGGCCCCGGCGGCTTTCCTCCGGTCGGCGTGCCTCTGACCGTCATCGACGCGCATGAAGGACCAAACCACGAAGCCGCCGCTCATGCCACGCCGATCTGCTTTGGCCGCGGCACGCTGATCGACACGCCACGCGGGGCCCGCCCGATCGACACGCTGGCCGTGGGCGACCTGATCTGCACGCGCGACAACGGCCTGCAGCCGGTGCGCTGGGTTGGCGGCCGTCACGTGCTGGGCGTGGGCCGCTTCGCCCCGGTCGAGATCGCCGCCGGGGTTCTGAGGGCCACCGCCCCGCTGCGCGTGTCGCGCCAGCACCGGCTGCTGCTGTGCAGCCCGGCCGCCTCGCTACTGTTCGGAGAGTCGGAAGTCTTCGCCCCGGCCTGCCACCTGGTCGACGGGCGCGCGATCCGCTTCGTCCCGGGCGTGCGGATCGAATATTTCCACATCCTGCTGGACCGGCATGAGGTGATCCGCACCAACGGGGTCGAAACCGAAACCCTGCAACTGTCGGACATGGATGCCGACACGCGGCATTTCTTCCCGGAACTGGCGCAGCTTCGCCGCACGGCCATGCCACCGGCCCGCCGCGTTCTGCGCCGGTTCGAAACCGACCTGCTGCTCAGCGCGGCGCCCGAGATTGCACGCGCACCCTCCTTGCGGCATACTGCGTGACAGCCCGCACCGCGAACGATGCGGGAGCCACGGAAGAGGTCGAGCAATGAAATCCCTTGCCGCGATCCTTGCCGCGATCATCGGCCTGGAACTCGTCCCGGCAGCCCCGGCCGCCGCCGGCGTCATCGAACGGGCCTGCCGGCTCAGCGACAGCCCCTCGGCGACGCCCGAGCTGTGCAGCTGCATTCAGGAGGTCGCCGATCGCAACCTGAACATGTTCGAGCGACGCAAGGTCGCCAAATGGTTCAACGATCCCGACCTGTCGCAAAAGGCCCGCCAGTCGCACCGGAAACGCGACAGGAAGCTGTGGGAACGCTACAAGGCGTTTGGCGAAGAGGCGCGGCAGACCTGCGGCTGAGGCCCCCGACCCGACCGCACCCCGGAAAGACGCAAGCCCCCGCGCGCCGACCCTGCCCGCCGCGGCATGAGGCTGATGCACCTCCCGGGATTTGGCGGAATCGCGAAATTCGGTTAGGATTTTCCCCTCATGCCGCTGAGAAGCGTCTTGCTGCGAAGGAGAATAGGTAATGGTCAATTACGCGAAGTTTGACGTGGTTTTTTCGCATTTTCCGAATTCCTGGAGGGGGTTTCAGCAGGCCTTTGGCGAGGCGGTCGCCGCCACCAGCTACAGCTATCAGAACTGGGAGTTCCAGAAGGATGGAAACGATATCATCATCGTCGACTCCACCGATCCGACGCGCATTTCGGCGCGGATCGAGGGCATCGGGCTGGCGCTGGACGGCAACGGGCGCCCGACCGGCAACGCCACCGCAGTAACGGTGCTCGACCCTGCCACGGGTAACGCGCTGTCGGCCGGGAGCTTCGGCACGACCGGAATCGACATCACCAGGCTGATCTCGGAGGTTCTGGATCGCGGGCCTTTTTACGGAACACCACTGACGAACCCGACCTATTACGACTTTCTGCACGCCGGCAACAAGGTGCTGATCGAAGGCAGCAACAAGTCCGACATCCTGATCGGCTATGGCCCGGATGATGTGTTGCTGGGGCTCAAGGGCAATGATTACTTCCAGTTCTACGACTCGGTGAAGCGGATCGACGGCGGTGCCGGCAAGAAGGACGCGATCGACTTCTACACCCGCGACACGCCGATCAATGTCGATCTGAATGCCGGCACGATCACCGTGAACGGAAACACGACAAAGGTCCGCGGCGTCGAGGTGATCCACGCCGGGAACAAGGGCGATACGCTGCGAAGCGACCCCAACAAGGCCGAGGTTCTTTACGGCTATGGGGGTAATGACAGAATATTTTGCGGGAGCGACGACAAAGTCTTTGCCGGCAGGGGGGCGGACAGAGTGGTCCACGTCGGCGATAACGCTGTGCTGTGGGGACAAGGAGGCAACGACAGAATAGTTGTCACCGGAAACGGCAACAAGATCTTTGGCGGACGTGGCGATGATTCGCTGATCGTCAAAAGTGGTACGTCGGCTGTGCTGCGTGGCGGCCCCGGCGTGGACAACTTCGAGTTCCGAAAAAACTACGCAGATGCCTATCACGAGATCCTGGATTACGAAAACGGTGAAGTCATTTCGTTGACCGGCATCAACGGCGGCAGTCCTGATGCTAACCTGGTCGAAAAGATCGCCCAAGGCAGCGATACGCTCATCCGCTTCGTGGATCCGGCGGACAACTCCCTGTTCGAAATTCTGGTCGTGGGCGTCGCCCCGACGGATGTCACCCTGGGGTTCGACTGACGGAAAGGCTGGCTGCTGCCCTACCCCTTCCCGCCACCCGCTGCCCGCAAGGGCGGCAGTCCCGCCAAGCGGATATCGGCGGTCCGGGCGTGGCCCTCCATCCCCTCGGCCCGGCTGATCGCGGCAGTGGCACGGGCAAGCGCAGGCAGGGCACGATCATCCACGCGCTGCCAGGTGACCGTCTTGAGGAACTTGTGAACGCTCAGCCCGCCGGTATGGCGCGCCGCCCCCGAGGTGGGCAGCACGTGATTGGGCCCCGCGGCCTTGTCGCCGAAGGCCACCGTCGTCGCGGCCCCCAGAAACAGGGAGCCATAGGCCCGCAGCCGTCCCTTCCACCATTCCAGGTCGGCGGCCTGAACGTGAAGATGCTCGGGCGCTCGGGCGTCGGCGGCCTGCGCCATCTCTTCCCGGTCGGCGCACAGCATCACCTCGCCCAGCGCGTCCCAGGCCGCCCGGGCCAGCCCGGCATTCGGTTCGGGCAGCTCCGCGATGCAGCGCGGCACAAGGCGCAGGACCTCGCGCGCGAGCCGCCTGTCGTCGGTAACCAGCCAGACCGGCGAATTGCTGCCATGCTCGGCCTGACCGGCCAGATCCCAGGCCACGGTCAGCGGATCGGCCGTGGAATCGGCCACGATCATGCTGTCCGTCGGTCCGGCGACCATGTCGATGCCCACCGGGCCGAAAAGCTGGCGCTTGGCCTCGGCCACGAACTGGTTGCCCGGCCCCACGAGGATGTCGGCCGGCGGGCAGCCGAACAGCCCGAACGCCATCGCCGCCACGCCCTGCACGCCGCCAAGGCACAGCACGCGGTCGGCCCCGGCCAGCTTCATCGCATACAGCACCAGCGGGTGAATGCCCTGCGCATCGCGGGGCGGGGCGCAGGCGATCACCGTCTCGACCCCCGCCGCCTTCGCCGTGGCGATCGTCATCAGCGCCGAGGCGACATGTGCATAGCGCCCGCCCGGCACATAGGCCCCGGCGACGCAGACGGGGATCTGCCTTTGCCCGGCAAACAGGCCCGGGCGCAATTCCAGCTCGAACGAGACCGCGCTGGCCCGCTGCGCCTCGGCAAAGCGGCGAATGTTGTCGTGGGCATAGCCGATCTGCTCGCGCAGGGTCGGCGGCACCTGCGCGGCCGCCGCCTCCATCCGCGCGCGGGACACCACCACATCTCCGCGCCAGCCATCCAGCCGACATGCGTATTCCACGGCCGCCCGTTCCCCTTCCGCGCGTATCCGGGCCAGCATGTCGCGGACCGTCGCGGCGACATCTTCTTGCGAGTCGGGCGGAAGACCCGGCGCGATCTTCAGATGCTCGATGGTCATGGGCGGCAATCCCGGATTGACTGCGCTTGACGTGAGGGCAGTATCAGTTTCAGAAAAGGCAAAACTCTGGAGACTCTCCGATGGCGATCAGAGGCATCACGCTGCGCGGCCTCGAAGTGTTCGAGGCACTGGCGCGCACCGGTTCGGTCGCCCGGGCGGCCGAGATCACCGGCCTCAGCCAGCCCGCGGTTTCGCAGCAGATGCGCAACCTCGAATCCGCGCTTGGCGCCGAGCTGGTGGACCACGCCCGCCGGCCGATGCGGCTCACCCCCGCGGGGCGCAGCTTTCTTGCTCATGCCGAGACGATCCTGTCGGAACTGCGCCTTGCGCAAAGCGAGCTGACGGTGATGGACCTGTCCCATCTCGGCACGCTGTCGATCGGCCTGATCGACGATTTCGACAACGACCTGACGCCGCGGCTGGCAACGATCCTTACGGAAAATCTCACCCGCTCGCGGTTCAAGCTGATCACCGCGCCCAGCGCCGAGATCTCGCAGGCAGTGCAGGCCAGGCTGCTGCACCTCGGAATCGCCGCCTCGACCGGAGAAGTTCTCGACGGCGTGATCGAATACCCGCTGGTGCGCGACCCCTTCATCCTCGTGGCGCCGAAGGGCAGCTTCTCCGATGCCGACAACCTCGCGCCGGCGCTGAAAGACCTGCCCCTGCTGCGATATTCGCACGAACAGCTCATCAGCCGGCAGATCGAGGCCCATCTCGCCCGGCAGAAACTCGTGTTCGGGGACCGCTTCCAGATCGGCAGCCACTTCGCCCTGATGGCGATGGTGGCGCGGCGCATCGGCTGGGCGATCACCACGCCGCTGGGCTACATGCGCACGCGGCGCTTCCACGACGCCATCGACGCCTTTCCCCTGCCGTTTGCCGCGTTTTCGCGGACCATCTCGCTGTTTGCCGGGGCCGACTGGTCCGACCGGGTACCCCGCGACGTGGCCCACACGGTGCAGGAGCTGGTCCTCTCCGAGATGATCGAACCGGCCATCGCCCGGCTGCCATGGCTGGCCGGCGAATTGCGGCTGCTGGAGCACTGACGGCACCCCTGCGCCGCGCCGGAAAAGACGCAACGGACAGTCCGGGATCGGGGTGCAGAGGATCATGGCACGGGCCTGAAGATGGATCGACTCGGGACGGGCTTCATCAACGCCCCGCGTTACCCCGCCACGCAAGAGGCCGGCGCGGGAATTTCGCAGGAAAAATTCCCAGTTTTCGATTTTCTTAATCCAGCGCCCCGCCACCTTCCATCAGCGCCCGCCGCAACCCGGCGGCCGCAACCTCGATCAGGTCGAGCGCGCCGTCGAAATCACGGGTGTAGTAGGGGTCGGGCACGTGATCGGCCCCGCTCTGCGGAGCATAGTCGGTGAACCGCCGCACGGGGATGCGCACCCCGCGCGGGCGCAGGGCCTCGATTGCGCGGATATTGTCGCCATCCATCCCGATGATCAGGTCGAAACGGTGAAAATCGTCCACCACGAACTGCCGCGCGCGCAGATCCGACAGGTCATATCCCCGCGCCAGAGCCGCGGCCTGCATCGGACCATAGGGCGGCGCGCCCACATGCCAGTCCGAGGTGCCGGCGCTGTCGGTCACGGCCTCGGGCATCAGGACGCGAAAGACGCCCTCGGCCGCGGGCGAGCGGCAGATGTTGCCAAGACAGACAAAGAGAATCCGGGTGGTCATGGGCGCCTCCTTTGACCACAATCCGCTACAGGAAAGGGAGCGCATGGAAAAGATCGTCATTCTCACCGGAGCCGGCATTTCCGCCGAAAGCGGGCTGGGTACGTTCCGCGACGCCGGCGGGCTGTGGACCCGATACCGAATCGAGGACGTGGCAACCCCCGAGGGCTTTGCCCGCAACCCGAAGCTGGTGCAGGATTTCTACAACCGCAGACGGGCCCAGGCCGCCCGGGCCCGCCCCAACGCCGCGCACGCGGCCCTGGCCCGGCTGCAAAGGAACTGGCCGGGAGAGGTGGTGATCGTCACCCAGAACGTCGACGACCTGCACGAAAAGGCCGGCTCCCGTGACGTCATCCACATGCACGGGGAACTGGCAGGGGCGCTGTGCAATGCCTGCGGCCACCGCTGGCCCGCACCCGAAGAAATGTCCCCCCGCGAACCCTGCCCCGCCTGCCACGCGCCCGCCGCACGACCCGATGTGGTCTGGTTCGGCGAAATCCCCTATCACATGGACCGCATAGTCGCGCATCTGGCCCGGGCCGATCTGTTCGCGGCCATCGGCACCTCGGGGCAGGTCCATCCGGCCGCCGCCTTCGTGA
>JALTNO010000457.1 GCA_027000645.1 Paracoccaceae bacterium
AGGGCCCGGCCTACATGAAGATCGGTGGACGGGTGGTCTATCGACTCGAGGACATCATCGCCTTCGAGCAGGGCCAGTTGCAACAGACCGCCGACACCGCGCCGGGAGCGGCGTGATGGGACGCCTGTCGCCCATCACCGAGGCCGAGGTGGTGCCGATCCACGGGCTGAATGGCCCCGGGCTCGACGAGGTCGGGCTCTGCGCCTGGATCGCGCAGGCCGAGCCCGGCGAGACGCTGGTCTATCACCGTGGCTTCCTCGCGGTGGACGCGACCTCGGTCGTCTCGCGACTTTCGTCCGAGCAGCAGCGCAGCCTGCAACAGGTGGCGGCGGCGGCCATGCGCGCCGCGGACCAGGGGCTCGTGCATCTCGTCCAGACCCGGCTCGGCCCCGACGAATTCGCCTACATCGCCATCGCCCGCCCCAGGCCGGGGCCGCCCGGCGCGTCCCTGTCCATGCGGCTGCTCGAAGCCGCCTGACACCCATTCCCCCAAAAGGAGATCCCCATGCCGTACCCCGAGAACACCCCGAGCATCGACGAGTTGCTCAACCTGCCCACCGGCGAGATCGCCCAACTGCCGGTCGAACTCCTGGCCGCCATGCAGCGCGAGATTGCCGAGGCCGCGCGCCAGATGCGCGCCGTCACCGCCCGGTTCAACGCCGCGCTGGATGTCCGCTATGGCTCCCGCGCCACTGAGGCCCGCCGCGCCTGCGGCAAGGACACGGGCACCGTCCGCATCGCTGATGGCGATTTCACCGTGGTCGCGGACCTGCCCAAGCGCGTCGAGTGGGATCAGAAGCAGCTCGCCACCATGGTCGAGCGCATCCGCGCCGCTGGCGACGATCCCGCCCAATATGTCGATGTCACCTACAAGGTGCCCGAACGCAAATACGCCGCCTGGCCCGAGGCGATCCGCGCCGGGTTCGAACCTGCCCGCACGGTGCGGCCCGGTGCGCTGAAGGTCGAGATCAAGCCGGAAGGGGCGGATCAATGACCCTCCCCATCATCACCGCCGATGAGCGACTGGCCGAGATGCGCGGCGTCAAGGCCGCCATCTTCGGAGCCAGCGGCGCGGGCAAGACCACACTGTTGCGCACGCTCAAGGCTGGCACGACGCTGTTCTTCGATCTCGAGGCGGGCGATCTCGCCGTCGAGGGGCTGGCCATCGACACGATCCGCCCGCGCACCTGGACCAAATGCCGGGATTTCGCGGTGTTCATCGGCGGGCCCAACCCGGCGCTGCGCGAAGACCAGCCCTACAGCCGGGCGCATTTCTACGCCGTCTGCGAGAAGTTCGGCGACCCGGCGGCGCTCGACAAGTACGATACCGTGTTCATCGACTCGATCACCGTCGCCGGCCGGCTGTGCTTCCAGTGGTGCAAGGGTCAGCCCGAGGCGCATTCCGACAAGACCGGCAAGCCGGACGTGCGCGGTGCCTACGGGCTGCACGGGCGCGAGATGATCGCCTGGCTCACCCATCTCCAGCACACCCGGGCGAAGAACGTGATCTTCGTCGGCATCCTCGACGAGAAGCTCGACGACTTCAACCGCAAGCAGTTCGTGCCGCAGATCGAGGGCTCCAAGACCGGGCTGGAACTGCCCGGCATCGTCGACGAGGTGCTGACGCTGACCTCATTGCCGGACGATCAGGGCGAACTGCGGCGGGTCTTCGTCTGCCAGACGCAGAACCCCTGGGGCTATCCGGCCAAGGACCGCTCCGGTCGGCTGGAGATGCTCGAGCCCCCCGATCTGGGCCGCCTGATCGACAAGATCCACCCGCCCCTGCCGCTCGATGCCAGGCCGCTGGTGATCGACCCGCCGGCGATCCCGGCGCCCGCCGCCACTCCCAAACCCGA
The DNA here is from genome assembly GCA_027000645.1 of Paracoccaceae bacterium. GTDB lineage: Bacteria > Pseudomonadota > Alphaproteobacteria > Rhodobacterales > Rhodobacteraceae > Jhaorihella. Next base: position 1,857 of record JALTNO010000457.1, read on the forward strand.
TCCCTCAAACTGAAAGGACCAATGCCATGTCTGGCCTGTGGAACGATTTCAACGACGCGCAATCCAATGCCAACCTCATCCCCAAGGGCACCCTCGCCAAGGTGCGGCTCACCATCCGCCCCGGCGGCTTCGACGACCCCGCGCAGGGCTGGACCGGGGGCTATGCTACCCGCGGCTCCACAGGCGCGGTGTATCTCAACGGCGAGTTCACCGTGCTCGAAGGCCAATACGCCCGGCGCAAGATCTTCACGCTGATCGGGCTTTACAGCCCGAAGGGGCCGGACTGGGCCAATATGGGCCGCAGCCTGATCCGGGGCATGCTCAATTCGGCGCGGGGGATTTCGGACAAGGCC
>JALTNO010000458.1 GCA_027000645.1 Paracoccaceae bacterium
TAGCTGTGGCTGGCGAATGTCAGCGGCGCCAGGCACGAGGCCCAGGTGTCTATGCCCAGCTCTTCGTGCAATTCGCGGATCAGGGCGGCTTCGGGGGTTTCGCCCGGCTCGACCTTGCCGCCGGGAAACTCCCACAGCCCGGCCATGGACTTTCCCTCGGGCCGCTGCGCCAGCAGCACCCGCCCGTCGATGTCGATCAGGGCGACCGCCGAAACCAGAACCGTTTTCACGACCTGTAATCCGCGTTGATTTCGATGTAGCCATGGGTCAGGTCGCAGGTCCACACGGTGGCCGCCCCCTGCCCCAGCCCCAGATCGACCGCGATCACCAGCTCTTGCCGTTTCATGTAGCGGGCCGCGTCCTCTTCGCGGTAGCCGGGGCTGACCCACCCGTTTTCGGCTACAAGGATGTCTCCGAACCGGATGCGCAGCCTGTCGCGGTCGGCGGCGGCACCGGACTTGCCGATGGCCATGACCACGCGACCCCAGTTCGGATCTTCGCCGGCGATCGCGGTCTTGACCAGCGGCGAATTGGCAATCGAGAAGGCATGGGTTTTCGCGTCCCGGTCGCTTGCCGCGCCGGTGACGCGCACCTCGACGAATTTCGTGGCGCCTTCGCCGTCGCGCACCACCTGATGGGCAAGATCAAGCATGACGCCATGCAGGGCCTCGGCAAAGGCCGCCTCACCGGTGGCATCGACCCCCGAGGCGCCGGTGGCGCACAGCAGCAGGCTGTCCGAGGTCGAGGTGTCCCCGTCCACGGTGATACAGTTGAAGCTGCGCTCGGTCAGCCCGGACAGCAGCGCCTGCAGGGCGGTCTGGTCATGGGCGGCGTCGGTGAAGAGATAGACCAGCATCGTGGCCATGTCCGGCGCGATCATGCCCGACCCCTTGGCAATGCCGGCAATGCGCACCTTGCGCCCGGCGATCTCGACCTGCGCCGCGGCGCCCTTGGGGAAGGTGTCGGTGGTCATGATGGCGCGCGCGGCCGCCGCGACTCCGCCGGGATCCAGTGCCGCCACCATGTCGTCCAGCCGCGCGGTGATGCGCTCATGCGGCAGCACCTCGCCGATCACCCCGGTGGAGGAGGTAAAGACCCGCCGTTGCGGCACGCCCGCCGCCCGCGCCGTGGCGGCGGTGATGGCGTCCACCGCCTCTTGCCCGAAGCGGCCGGTAAAGGCATTGGCGTTGCCCGAATTGACGACGATGGCGGCCCCCTCCTCGCAGGGGCCGCCGATCTTGGCCTGACAATCGAGAACCGGCGCCGCCCGGGTGGCCGAGCGCGTGAACACGCCGGCAATCGCGGTGCCCGGATCAAGCACCGCAAGCATCAGGTCGGGGCGCCCGCGATAGCGCACCCCGGCCTCGGCCGTGGCAAAGCGCACGCCGTCGATCACCGGCAGATCGGGAAACCGCGCCGGGGCCAGGGGGGACACGGGCAGGGCGCCGACCATGGCTCAGTTCCCCAGCAGATCCAGGTTCGAGATCATGGTGGGGTCGAGCCCCTCGACCTCGGGGGTTTCCACCTGCGCCGCCGCGCGCAGCTCGGACACCTTGCGTTCGACCGCCGCGCGCTGCAGCTCGGAGGCCAGCTCGCCCCGCACCTGGTCAAGCTCCGGCGCCTTGGCCTTGCGCCTGTCGTTGAGCTTGATGACGTGCCAGCCGAACTGGGTCTGCACCGGCTGGGAAATCTGGCCCGGTTCGAGCTTCTTCACCGCTTCCTCGAATTCGGGGACCATGCGGCCTTCGCCGAACCAGCCCAGCGCCCCGCCCGAGGGTCCCGTGGGGCCGGTGGATTTCGCCTTTGCGGTTTCGGCGAAATCGGCACCCTTTTCCAGCTCGGCCCGGATCGCCTCGGCCTCTTCCTTCGTGGCCACGAGGATGTGCGAGGCGTTGTATTCCTGGCCGTCGAAGCCGTCGCCGTATTTCGCGTCATAGGCGGCCCGGATCGCCGTGTCGTCGGCGGCCTCGGCCATCACCTTCTCGATCACCTCGCCGGCGATCAACGATCTTTCCTCGTTCTCCAGCGACAGGGTGACCCGCGGGGGAAGTTCGCCCTTGAATGCCTGCTTGAGCACCACCTGCTGGATCAGCTGTTCCAGAAGCGCGTCATACAGCACGTCGTCGGGCAGCTGTTGATACTGCTGCGGCAGCGACACGCGGGCCGCGATCAGATGACCCAGCTTGATGTCTTCGCCATTGACGCGCGCCACCACCGTTTCGGCGGTTGGCGCCTGCTCGGCCGATACCGGCAGGGCAAGCATGGCGGCCAGCGCCAGAGACGGCAGAAAAGTGAGGCCTTTAGGCATGGATTCTTCCCATTTGAGGGCCGCGACCGGGCGCGGCGTTGACACTCTCGGAACGGCCCCTTACATCGCCTTGTGGCCTTGCGGCAGGGCCGTCTGACACCCCCCGTATCTATGGGTTGCGTGCGGTGCGGGCAAGCCTGACAGTCACACGGGAAATCTGACGCATCTCCGGGAGAGAATATGCTGGGTATCGGTACACTCGCCAAAAAGGTGTTCGGGACGCCGAACGACCGCAAGATCAAGGCGACGCGCCCGCTGATTGACAAGATCAACGCGCTGGAACCCGAATTCGAAAAGCTCAGCGACGAGGGCCTGAAGGAAAAGACGGTCGAATTCCGCAAGCGCGTGGCCGAGGGCGAAAGCCTCGACGATCTGCTGCCCGAGGCCTTCGCCAACTGCCGCGAGGCGGCGCGCCGGGCGCTGGGGCTGCGCGCCTTCGACGTGCAGCTGATGGGCGGCATCTTCCTGCACCAGGGCAACATCGCCGAGATGAAGACCGGCGAGGGCAAGACGCTGGTCGCCACCTTCCCGGCCTATCTGAACGCGCTGGTGGGCAAGGGCGTGCACATCGTCACCGTCAACGAATATCTCGCCAAGCGGGATTCGGAGTGGATGGGCAAGGTCTACGAGGCCCTCGGCCTGACCTGCGGTGTGATCTGGTCGAATATGGGCGCCGAGGCCAAGATGCAGGCCTATGACTGCGACATCACCTATGGCACCAACAACGAGTTCGGCTTCGACTACCTGCGCGACAACATGAAGTCGGAGCTGTCCGAGCTGTTCCAGAAACATCACTATTACGCCATCGTGGACGAGGTCGACTCGATCCTCATCGACGAGGCGCGCACGCCGCTGATCATTTCCGGCCCGGCGGACGACCGGACCGAGCTTTACACCACCATCGACAAGGTCATCCCGCTGCTGACCGATGCCCATTACGAGATCGACGAGAAAACCCGCGTCGTGACGTTCACCGACGAGGGCAACGAGTTTCTCGAAGAGCAGCTGGTCGCCCGCGGCATCCTGCCCGAGGGGCAGACGCTTTACGACCCCGAAAGCACCACCATCGTGCACCACCTCAACCAGGGCCTGCGCGCGCACAAGCTGTTCCACAAGGACAAGGACTACATCGTCCGCAATGACGAGGTGATCCTGATCGACGAATTCACGGGGCGGATGATGCCGGGCCGGCGCCTGTCCGAGGGGTTGCATCAGGCCATCGAGGCCAAGGAAGGCGTGGCCATCCAGCCCGAGAACGTGACGCTGGCCTCGGTCACTTTCCAGAACTACTTTCGTCTTTACGACAAGCTGGCCGGCATGACCGGCACGGCCATGACCGAGGCCGAGGAATTCATGGAGATCTACGGCCTCGGCGTGGTCGAGATCCCGACCAACCGCCCCATCGCCCGGATCGACGAGGACGACCGCGTCTATCGGACCGCGGAAGAAAAATACAAGGCGATGATCGAGGACATCCGCGAGGCCCACGACAAGGGCCAGCCGATCCTCGTCGGCACCACCTCGATCGAAAAGTCGGAAATGCTTTCCGGCATGCTGACGAAGGAGGGGATCAAGCACAACGTGCTCAACGCCCGCCACCACGAACAGGAGGCCGAGATCGTGGCCGAGGCGGGGCGGCTGGGCGCGGTGACCATCGCCACCAACATGGCCGGGCGCGGCACCGACATCCAGCTTGGCGGCAATATCGAGATGAAGGTCATGCGCATTCTGGCCGAGAACCCCGATGCCGATCCGGCCGAGCTGCGCGCCGCCGAAGAGGCCCGCCACGCCGAGGAAAAGCAGAAGGTGATCGAGGCCGGCGGGCTGTTCGTCATGGGCTCGGAGCGCCACGAGAGCCGGCGCATCGACAACCAGCTGCGCGGCCGCTCGGGCCGGCAGGGCGACCCCGGCCGCACCGCCTTCTACCTGTCGCTGGAGGACGACCTGATGCGCATCTTCGGGTCCGAGCGGCTCGACCGGGTGCTCAAGACGCTGGGGCTCAAGGAAGGCGAGGCGATCGTCCACCCCTGGGTCAACAAGTCGCTGGAGCGCGCGCAGGCCAAGGTCGAGGCGCGCAACTTCGACATGCGCAAGAACCTGCTGAAGTTCGACGACGTGATGAACGATCAGCGCAAGGTGATCTTCAAGCAGCGGCGCGAGATCATGGCCGCGGACGACCTGTCCGAGGTGGTGAAGGACATGCGCGAACAGGTAATCGACGATCTGGTCGATCGCTTCATGCCGGCCGGCACCTATGCCGACCAGTGGGATACCGAAGGGCTTTATGCCCAGGTGATCGAGAAGCTCGGGATCGACGTGCCGGTCATGGAATGGGCGGCCGAGGAAGGCGTGGATGACGAGGAAATCCGCGAACGCCTGAACGAGGCCAGCGACGAATTCATGGCCAGGAAGGCGGCGGCCTTCGGTCCCGAAACCATGCGCACGATCGAAAAGCAGGTGCTGTTGCAGACCATCGACACCAACTGGCGCGAGCATCTGCTCAAGCTTGAGCATCTGCGCTCGGTGATCGGCTTCCGCGGCTATGCTCAGCGCGACCCGCTGAACGAATACAAGAGCGAAGCCTTCCAGCTGTTCGAGCGCATGCTCGACAGTCTGCGTGAAACGGTGACCCAGCAACTGGCGCATGTGCGGCCGCTGACCGAGGAAGAGCAGCAGCAGATGCTGGCGCAGATGGCGGCCCAGCAGGCGGAAATGCAGCGACTGGCCCAGGGTCAGGCCCAGGGGCAGGGTCAGGCAGCGGCCTCGTCGGGGAACGGGGCGGACAGGTCGGCCTCTTCGGCGGCGCAGGCCTCGGGCGATGGTCCGGCGCCCGGTTTCGTCGAGGATGATCCCTCCACGTGGGGCAAGCCCAGCCGCAATGCGAAATGCCCTTGCGGCAGTGGCAAGAAGTTCAAGCACTGCCACGGCCGCCTGGTCTGAATCCGGCCATTGCCCGAATGACTCCGCAAGGCGGCCACATCTTGGCCGCCTTCCTGCGCCAATAGTTACCCGTTCCCTGAGGTGACGGAGGGCGCCATGTCGAGAAAACGTTTGGTGGTGACCATCGGCGGCACGGCCCTGTGCGCGCTGGCGATCGGCTATCTCATGCAGAATGCCGCCGGCTCTGGCGCGGCGGCTCCGGCACTGACCCAGGCGGCGACGCGGCTTGCTCAGCCGCAGCAGGCCGTCATCGCCCCGGCACCGGCCGAGATTGCCGACGAGAACCCCGCGCTGGAACTCGACGCCATCGCCTATACCTCGGCGCAGCCGGATATCCGGCCGCCCCGCCCCCTTTCCGTTCCGGCGCTGGACAGGGTGGACGGCCGGGGCATGAGGGCACGGGCCGCCGCCGACTGTCCGGTCACCGCGACCGCCCGGCCTGCTCCGAAGGCCTCCGTGGTGCTGGTTGTCGAGGCGCCATGCGACCGCAACGCGCGCGTCACCATTCACCACAACGGCATGATGTTCACCGAGACGACCGACTCGGCCGGGCGGCTGGAACTCTCCGTCCCCGCCCTGTCCGAACGCGCCATCTTCATCGCCGCCCTTGCCGGCGGCCGCGGCGCGGTGGCCTCTACGCAGGTGCCCGACCTTGCGGGGGTTGACCGGATCGCCCTGCAATGGAGCGACAACAGCGGCTTTGAACTGCACGCACTCGAATTCGGCGCGGGCTATGACGATCCGGGCCATGTCTGGTTCGGCTCGGGCGGTCCGGCGGCGGGGTCGAAGGGGTGGCTGGTCCGGCTGGGCCGGGGGGATATGCCTGCTTCGCAACAGGTTGACGTCTACACCTTTCCGTCTGCAACCTCGGCCGCATCCGGCACCGTGAAGCTGAGCGTCGAGGCCGAGATCACGGCGCTGAACTGCGGGCGGGAAATTTCGGCCCAGTCGCTGGAGCTGCGCGGCGGCTCCCGCCTTCGCACCCGCGAAATTTCCCTCTCGATGCCCGATTGTTCCGCGAAGGGCGACTTTCTGGTGTTGAATAATCTGGTCGAAGACCTGAAGATTGCGTCGAGGTGATACGCAGGTCCAACCAGGGTTCGACATGGCCATTCTGCGTGCGGCGGCGATCGCCGCACTTTTTCTTGCAACCGCCCTGCCGCGCGCGATTCTCGCGGAAGACGTCACCCTGACCTCGCCGGACGGGGCGGTTTCGATATCGGGCGATCTGCTGGGTTTCGACGGGCAGTTCTATCGCGTCGATACGCAGTTCGGAGAGCTGACCGTGGACGGGTCGGGCGTCTCATGCGAAGGCCCCGGCTGCCCGAATCTGACCGATTTCGTGGCCGAGATCGCGCTTTCGGGGTCGTCGACGATGGCCGAAATCCTGTTGCCGGCCCTGTTCGAGGGCTTTGCCCTGCGCGATGGATACCGTGCCGTCCGCAAGGACCGGGATGACGCCAATTTCGACTATGTCCTGACCCGGCCCGGCGCTTCTACCCCTGCGGCGCGCTTTTCGGTTCATGTCAGCAACACTGAAGAGGGGTTCGCCGATCTCCTGACGAACGAGGCCGATATCGTCATGGCGGTGCGTGAGATCCGTCCCGCCGAACGCGACCGGGCCTATGAGGCGGGTCTTGGCGACATGACCGCGCCGGGGCGCAGCCGGGTTCTGGCCCTGGATGCGGTGGTGGCGCTGGTGGCGCCGGAGAACCCGGTTCAGGCGATTTCGACCGCACAGCTGGCACGGGTATTTTCCGGCGAGATTGCCAACTGGTCCGATCTGGGCGGGCCGGATGCGCCGATTTCGTTGCATCTTCCTGCTGACGGCTCGGGTTTTGCGCAGGCGGTCGAGGACCAGTTGCTGGGCCGCACCGGCGCCGCCCTGTCGGACCGGGCAATCCGTCACGAACGCATGAGCACCCTGGCCCGCGCGGTCGCCGCGGACCCCTTTGCCATGGGGCTTGGAAGTTTCGCCGAGGCCGGGCCGGCGCGCGCGCTGACCTTGACCGGCCCCTGCGGGTTCGGGCTGAATGCGAGCCGCCTGACCATCAAGACCGAGGACTATCCCCTGACCGCCCCGATGTTCCTGTATCTGCCGGCTCGGCGGTTGCCGCAGGTGGGACGCGATTTCCTCTCCTATCTGAGCAGCCCGTCGGCGCAGATCGTGATCCGGCGCGCCGGGTTCGTGGACCGGTCGCCCGAAACGATCCCGCTGGGGGTGCAGGGCGACCGCCTTGCCAATGCGATCACCGCCGCCGGAAAGGAAACCCCCATCGAAGAGCTGCAACGGATGGTTGCGCGGATGCGGGCGGCGAGCCGCCTGACCACCTCCTTCCGGTTCGAGCCAGGCTCGGCCCGGCCCGATGCGCAGTCGCGCGCGAATATCGAACAGATGGCGCAGGCGCTCGAAGCCGGGCAATACGATGCCCGCGCGCTGCTCTTTGTCGGGTTCAGCGACGGGGAGGGCCCGGCGGCGGCCAACAGGCGCATCGCGCTCAAGCGCGCGCAGGCGGTCCGCGATGCGGTCCTGAAGGCTGCAACGACCATCCCGCCCGACCGGGTCGAACTCGGGATCGACGCTTTTGGCGAGGCCCTGCCGATGGCCTGCGATGACAGCGACTGGGGCCGCAAGGTCAACCGCCGGGTCGAAATCTGGCTGCGCTGAAGGGACTCACAGATACCCTTCGGCGCGAAAGCTCAGCTCACGCGACTTTCCGATGATCAGATGATCGTGAAGCATGATGCCAAGCGCGCTGCAGGCAGCCTCGATCCGGGCGGTCATGTCGATATCGGCCTGCGACGGGGTCGGGTCGCCAGAGGGGTGATTGTGCACGAGTATCAGTGCCGAGGCGTTCAGTTCCAGTGCCCGCTTCGCCACCTCGCGCGGATAGACAGGCACATGATCCACGGTCCCGCGCGCCTGTTCTTCATCGGCAATCAGCGTGTTCTTGCGATCGAGATACAGCACCCGGAACTGTTCGGTCTCCCGATGCGCCATGGTGGTCCGGCAATAGTCCAGAACCGCATCCCAGCTCGATATGACATGGCGATCCATGACCCGGGCGCGGGCCAGCCGATGGGCGGCGGCCTCGACGACCTTCAGTTCGATCACCACCGCCTCCCCCGCCCCCTTCACCCGGGACAGACGTTCGGGCGGCGCGGAAACCACGCCATTGAAGTCGCCGAACTCGTCCAGAAGCTCCCGTGCCAGGGGCTTGACGTCCCGCCTCGGAATGGCGCGGAACAGGACCAGTTCCAGCAGCTCGTAATCCGGCATCGCCGCCGCACCGCCGGACATGAACCTCTCGCGCAACCGCCGCCTGTGATCGGCGATATATGATGGCAAACGCCCGGCAGGCAGCGGAGTGACCGGCGCCTCGTCGGCGTCGAACAACGGTTTCTGAACCTCACGAAAGGCGTCTCTCCGCGACATGGCCCGATCATGTGGCAAGGAGGGTGAATATCAGGTTAACACCCCCTTCATCTTGCCGGAAGGGTCTATTCCAGTTGAGCAGTTCTGAGCCCATACTAAGGTGTTCATATGGCTCAGAAAAACAGGTATCTGTTTCGGGGGAGAATTTCCGAACGGAAATTCCGCGAT
>JALTNO010000459.1 GCA_027000645.1 Paracoccaceae bacterium
CACGGTGGTGGCGCAGCCCGGTCGCCCCCGCCTGCGCCACCACCGTGTCGATCGGCGCCACCGAACGCCCCAGAAGCTTGAGCTGATCGGCCTCCATCGTCGCCTCGACCGTCACCACCACCCTGGCGCCGACCTCCAGATGATCGCGCGCGGCCTCCAGCGCCTCGGAAAACAGGGTCACCTCGAAGGCGCCGGTCGGATCCGACATCTGGACGAAGGCGAAGCGGTTGCCGCGGGCCGACTTGCGCTCCTGCCGACCGGCGACGATGCCGGCCATGCGCGCCACCAGCGGGCTGCTTCGCGCCTTCTCCATCACCTCGTCCAGCGCCAGCACGCCGCGCCGCTTCAGCGCCGTCATGTAATCGTCCAGAGGGTGACCGGAAAGGTAGAAGCCGACGGCCTTGAATTCCTCGCCCAGCCGTTCGGCCGGCAGCCAGTCGGGCACGCCCGCCAGGCGCGGCTCGGGCAGGTCGTCGCCCGCCTCGCCGAAAAGCGACACCTGGGCGCTGGCCTTCTGTTCATGCACCGCCGCCGACCAGGCCACCAGCGCATCGAGGCTTTCCAGCACCCGCCGCCGGTTCCGGTCGAGCTGGTCGAAGGCCCCGGCACGCGCCAGCATCTCAAGCGGCCGCTTGCCCAGGCGCCGCAGATCCACCCGGCGGGCAAAGTCGAAGAGATTGACGAAGGGCCGCTCCTGCCCCCCTTCGCGGCGGGCCTCGGTCACCAGCCGCATCGCCTCCACCCCGACATTCTTGAGCGCGCCCAGCGCATAGACCAGCGCCCCGTCCACCACGGTGAAGGTGGCCTCGGAGCGGTTCACGCAGGGCGGCACCCAGGGCAGGGCAAGCCCCTTGCGCAGCTCCTCGAAATAGACCGCCAGCTTGTCGGTCAGATGGATGTCGCAGTTCATCACCCCGGCCATGAACTCGACCGGGTGATTGGCCTTCAGCCACGCGGTCTGGTAGCTGACCACCGCATAGGCCGCCGCGTGCGACTTGTTGAAGCCGTAATTGGCGAATTTCTCAAGCAGGGCAAAGACTTCTTCGGCCTTCTTCTGGTCCACCCCGTTCTTCTTGGCACCCTCGACGAATTTCGGGCGCTCGGCGTCCATCGCCTCCTTGATCTTCTTGCCCATGGCGCGGCGCAGCAGGTCGGCGCCGCCAAGGCTGTAGCCCGCCATCACCTGCGCGATCTGCATCACCTGCTCCTGATAGACGATGATGCCCTGGGTTTCCTCAAGGATGTGGTCAATCAGCGGATGGATCGATTCGCGTTCGCGCAGCCCGTTCTTGACCTCGCAATAGGTGGGGATGTTCTCCATCGGGCCGGGGCGGTAAAGCGCCACCAGCGCCACGATGTCCTCGATGCAGGTGGGCTTCATGCGCTTGAGCGCATCCATCATGCCCGAGCTTTCCACCTGGAACACCGCCACCGTTTTCGCATCGGCATAAAGCCGGTAGGTCGCCTCATCGTCCAGCGGAATGGCGTTGATCTCGTCCACCGCGCCCTCGGGCGGGTCGTAAAGCCGCCGCCCGTCGGCGGCGATGTGCAGGTGCCGCCCCGAGGCCCGGATCAGGTCCACCGCGTTCTGGATCACGGTCAGCGTCTTGAGCCCGAGAAAGTCGAACTTCACCAGTCCCGCCTGTTCGACCCATTTCATGTTGAACTGCGTGGCCGGCATGTCCGAGCGCGGATCCTGATAAAGCGGCACCAGCTCGTCCAGCGGCCGGTCGCCGATCACCACGCCTGCGGCATGGGTCGAGGCATTGCGCAACAGCCCCTCAAGCTGCTGGCCGTATTTCAGCAGCCGGTCCACCACCTCCTCGGCGCGGGCAGCCTCGCGCAGGCGGGGCTCTTCCTGCAGTGCACGGGCGATGCTGACCGGCTTGACCCCCTCGACCGGGATCATCTTCGACAGCCGGTCCACCTGGCCATAGGGCATCTGCAGCACCCGGCCCACGTCGCGCACGGCAGCCTTGGACAGCAGCGCGCCGAAGGTGATGATCTGCGCCACCCTGTCGCGGCCGTATTTCTCCTGGACGTATTCGATCACCTCCTCGCGGCGGTCCATGCAGAAATCGATGTCGAAATCGGGCATCGAGACCCGCTCGGGGTTGAGGAAGCGTTCGAACAGCAGGTTGTAGCGCAGCGGGTCCAGATCGGTAATCGTCAGCGCCCAGGCCACCAGCGACCCCGCC
>JALTNO010000460.1 GCA_027000645.1 Paracoccaceae bacterium
GACCACGGTCGTCTATGCCTGGGCCAGCGATTGTACGAAGTTCGGGTTAGGCTTGTCCCAGGCATAGACGACCGTGGTCTCGTCGGGAAAGCTGACCCTCGGCAGCCTCCCGTCCACGCGCAGGAAATCGGGCGGGCCCGACGGGCTGAGCTGATCGTTGTTGGCCACGTCCTCCCACCAGTAGCGGAAATCCTCCGAGGTGAACGGCGCGCCGCCCGACCATCTGTGCCCCTTGCGCAGGCGCAGGGTGAAGACCCGGTCGCCGTCGTTTTCCACCGCCTTGAGGATGTCCGGGACGAGGTCGTAGTCCTCGTTGTAGCCGACCAGCCGCGCATAGCCGTAAACGACCATCTGGCGGATGTCCTTGCTGCGGGTGATCATCGTGCGCAGCGTCCCGCCCTGCCTGCCATAGGCGCGCCCCTTGGCTTCGAGATCGACGATCAGGGGCTCGCTGGGGATGCGCTCGGAGACGGGCGGCATCTCGCCTGCGTCCACCCTGGCCTGCCAGAACGCGGTTTCCTGCATCTCGCGCGCGGCCCTGGTCGGGGTGGCCGGCAGCAGCGCCAGACCGGTCAGGGCGGCAAGCGAGCGAAGAAACGTTCTGCGGTTTTCAAGCATGGCATCGCACCTTGTGACCCGGTTGAATTTCCATGAGCGAGGGTATCACGGCGTCGGTGAAACGAAAGGCCTCGTCCCAGCTTTCCGGCGCACCGGCACCAAGCGAAACCAGTTCGAGATTGATGGGCCGGTCGATATCGGGCGTCGGTTGCGCCGCGATCAGCGCCTTCGTGTAGGGATGGCGCGGATCGTGGAACAGGGTTTCGGGCGGCGCCTGTTCGACGATCAGCCCCTGCCGCATCACCGCCACCTCGTCGGCAATGCGGGCCACCACCGCGAGGTCGTGACTGATGAACAGATAGCTCAGCTTCATCCGGTCGCGGATGTCTTCGAGCAGCGTCAGGATCTGGTCCTGCACGCTCACGTCCAGCGCCGATGTGGGTTCGTCGCAGACCAGAAGCGACGGCTCCAGCATCAGCGCCCGGGCGATCGACAGCCGCTGGCGCTGGCCGCCGGAAAAGGCGTGCGGGTAGCGCTTGAGCATGTCGGGGCTCAGCCCGACCTCCTTCAGCTTTGCCGCGGCCCGTTCCCGGCGTTCGGCCCTGGTCCCGATGTCGTGGATGTCCAGCGGTTCGGTGAGCGCGTCCTCGATGCGCATCCTCGGGCTGAGCGACGAATAGGGATCCTGGAACACCATCTGCGCCTCTCGCTGAAAGGCGATGCGGGCGGTGCGGTTCATCTCGTGCACGGCCACGGGCTCGCCTTGCGGGGTCGGGCGGAACAGGATCTCGCCGCCGGGGTCGGGCGGTTCGGCCGCCAGCGCGATCCGGGCCACCGTCGTCTTGCCCGAGCCGCTCTCGCCAACGATGGCCAGCGTCTTGCCGCGCGGCAGGTCGAGATCCACCCCCCGGCAAGCCCGGACCAGCGTGGCAGGCTTCCACGGCGCCCTGGCCCGAAGGGAGTAGGTCTTGGCAATGTTCTTCAGCTGCAGGATCAGGTCCCTGCCGGGCAGCGGGGGGGACTCGTCGCTCGCATCGGGGATCGACGGGGCGGCGTCGAACAGCTGCTGCGTGTAGGGATGCGCAGGCGCGCGCAGCATCGGCTCGGCGGCGCCCGATTCCATGACCCGGCCCCTGTGCATGACCACCACCTTTTCGGCCATGTTGGCGACGACCCCGAGATCATGCGTGACGAGGATCATCGCCATGCCGGTTTCGCGCTGAAGCTCCTTCATCAGGCCCAGCACCAGCGCCTGCGTGGTCACGTCCAGTGCCGTGGTGGGTTCGTCGGCGATCAGCAGGTCGGGTTTGGCCACCATCGCCATGGCGATCATCGCCCGCTGGCGCATCCCGCCCGAGAGTTCGAACGGATAGGATCTGTAGGTGCGTTCCGGATCGGGGAAGCCCACGCGCTCGAAGGTTTCCAGAACCACGCGTTTCGCCGCGCGCTCGGACATGCCGCGATGCAGCCACAGGACCTCGGACACCTGGTTGCCGATCCGGTGCAGCGGCGACAGCGACCGCATCGGCTCCTGGAAGATCATCGAGATCATGTTGCCGCGCACATGGCGCATCCGCCGTTCGCTCAGATCCGAGAGCACATGCGTGCCTTCGCCGTTCCTGAGCACGACCCGGCCCGACCGGTACCGGGCCGAACGGGGCAGGATGCGCAGGATGGCCCGGCAGGTGACCGTCTTGCCCGAGCCGGATTCGCCCACCAGCGCAAGGGTATCGCCGGGATCGACGGAAAAGCCGACATCTTCGACGACCGGATCTCCGGTGCCGAAGGCGATGGTCAGGTCCTCGACTGTCAGCAGCGGGGCCATTCAGGCGGCACCACCGGCAGGTTTCATGCGCGGCATCGGGTGTTCGGCTTCTCCCTGTCTTGCAGGGCCACCTTCGCTTGGCGGGTGGGGCCGCGTCAAACCCCAAATCGCGGGAGAGCGGGGATTCGATCGGCTTGCGGCCTACACTTCCGGCCAGGGTTCTGGCAAGACGGGGCAAGAGCCCCGGACGGGGCGTGAACGGGAGTTTTCATCTTGAGCCGACTGGACGTTTTCATCGACCGCATGGTGTCGCAGCGCGCCTGCCTCGACTTTGCCATTGCCGAAACGGCCGCCCTGCCCGGCCCGGTTTTCGAGCTGGGGCTGGGCAACGGGCGCACCTATCATCACCTGCGCGAAAGAATCGCCGGCCGCGACATCTACGTATTCGAACGCAGGATCGCCTCGCACCCGGATTCGACCCCGTCGCCGGAATTCACGATCCTCGGCGATGTGACCGAGACGCTGCCCCGGGCGCTGGAGAGGTTCGGCCCGACCGCCAGCCTGATTCACGCCGATCTGGGCGGTCACAACCTCGCCAAGAACGACCAGTTCGCGCGCAAGGTGTCGCCGCTCATCGAACCGATGCTGGCGCCGGGCGGGATCATGGTTTCCAGTGACCGGATGTATTTCGAGGGGCTGGAGGAACTGCCGCTCCCCGAAGGCGCCGTGGAGGGGCGCTGCTTCGTCTATCGCCGTTGAACGGCACCCGCGGCCGAGGCCTCCGCATCGGCCGCGAAAGGGGCTGGGCAGGCGGGCGCGGGCGGGGCTATCGTGCCCCTGGACCGCGCAACCCGAGGACTGACCATGATCTTCTACGACTGCCCGACCGCCCCCAACCCGCGCCGCGCGCGGATGTTCATCGCCGAAAAGGGGCTGGAAATCGAAACCCGCGAGATCTCGATGATCAAGGGCGAACAGCTTTCGCCCGCGTTCCTGAAGGTCAACCCGCTGGGCACCATTCCGGTTCTCGTCACCGAGGCCGGCAACATTCTGACCGAGAACGTGGCCATTGCCGCCTATCTCGAGGAACGGCACCCGGAACCGCCGCTCCTGGGCCGGGATGCCGAGGAACGGGGGATGGTGTTCAACTGGAACGCCATCGTCGAACAGCAGGGCGGGCAGCCCATCGCCGAGGCCTTCCGCAACTCGCACCCGGCGATGAAGGACCGCGCCATCACCGGCCCGGAAGATTTCGAACAGATCCCGGCCCTGGCCGAGCGCGCCTTCCACCGGATCGACCTGTTCTTCGACCTGATGGAAAGGCGCCTGTCGGAAAGCGAATACCTTGCCGGCGACCGGTTCACCCTGCCCGACATCACCGCCTTCGTGATGATCGAATTCGCCCGCGTGGTCAGACGGAGGATCCCCGAGGGCAACACCGCCACCCTGCGCTGGCACTCCGCGGTGAAGGCCAGGCCCAGCGCCGCGGCCTGAGGGGCGGTTGCGCCCTGCCGCGCCCTGCCGCATCATCGGCCCGACAGGATGCAGGGCCGAGAGGGAACCATGGCTGAAACGGCGGATGCCATCATCATCGGAACCGGGGTAATCGGCGCGGCCGTCGCCTTCGAACTGGCGAAGAAAGGGTGGAAAACCCTGTCGCTTGACCGCAACGCGCAGGTCGGGCACGGATCGACGGCGGCCAGCTGCGCCATCATCCGCATGCACTACTCCACCTTCGACGGCACCGCCTTCGCGTGGGAGGCTTGGCACCACTGGCGCGACTGGCGCGACCACCTCGGCCTGCCCGATGGCACCGAGCTGGCGCAGTTCCGCCAGACCGGATGCCTGGTGATGAAGACTCCAGCCAATGATTTCATGGAAAGGCACATGGAATTCAGCGCCGCGCTGGGCTGTCCGTTCGAGGAATGGGACGCGGCGCAGATAAGACGCCGCCTGCCGATCTATTCCCTGGAAAGTTACGCCCCTCCCCGCCGCCCCGATGACCCGGATTTCGGCAAACCCAATGGCGACCGTCTGGAGGCGGCGGTTTTCTGGCCGCAGGCGGGCTATGTCACCGACCCGGCGCTGGCGGCGCAGAACCTGATGGAGGCCGCGCAGATGCACGGCGCCCGGCTGCGCGGCCGGGCCGAGGTCGCGGAAATCCTGCAGACGGGCGGCCGGGCGCGGGGGGTGAAGCTGGCGACCGGCGAAGTCATCCACGCGCCGGTGGTGGTGAATGTGGCCGGACCGGGATCGGCGGCCATCAACCGCATGGCCGGCGTGACCGGGGACATGACCATCGAAACCCGCCCGCTGCGGCAGGAGGTGGCGCATGTTCCCGCCCCCGAAGGGTTCGATTTCGAACGCCACGGCACCATCGTGTCCGACAGCGACATCGGCTGCTACTGCCGGCCCGAACGCGGCAATCACATCCTGATCGGCAGTGAGGACCCCGCCTGCGATCCGCACATGTGGATTGAGGACGACGTGCATTTCGACCGCAATTTCACCGACCAGTGGACGATCCAGGCGATGCGCTACGGCCAGCGCGTGCCGAGCCTGGGGATTCCGTCGAGAATGCGCGGCGTGGTGGACCTCTACGACGCCTCGACCGACTGGATTCCGATCTACGACAAGTCCGCGCTGCCCGGCTTCTACATGGCCTGCGGCACCAGCGGAAACCAGTTCAAGAACGCCCCGCTTGCCGGCCGCCTGATGGCCGAGCTGATCGAATATTGCGAGGGCGGGACAGATCACGACACCGCGCCGCTGCGCTTGCGGCTTCCCAATATCGGCCGGACCATCGACGCTGGCTTCTACTCGCGCAAGCGCCCGGTCAACAGGGAGTCGAGCTTCTCCGTCCTCGGCTGATCTCCCGGCTCTTTTTCTGGCGAAAAATATCCCGGGGGTCCGGGGGCTGGCCCCCGGTCCTGCGCCAGCCGCCTCGTCCACACGCGGCCCGACCCGGCCGTGCCCGCGCCCCGCCAACAACGGCGGCAGACGCATCTTGCCGTCAGGGGCTGGAACAGACGCCGAAAATGCTTCAAGAATTTCAGTGACCTGAACGGGCGGAACCGGCGCCGGGCCGGCTCTGCGGCGGCATCGAAAGGCGTGCGATGAGCATTCGATTCTTTTCCGACAGAAACCGGCCGGTTCACCTTGGCCCCTATCCGCTGGAACGGCTTGCCCGGGCCGACGCTGCGCTCGAACTGTCGGCCGTGCCTCCGCGGCCGGTGCCGGATTTTCACCGCCCGGAGCACCCCGAAAGCATCGTCAACGCGATGGGCGAGTTCCAGGCGATGATGGACGCGATCCGCGACGGGTTCACGAACCCCGCACGCGCCGAGATCCCGGACGATCCGGTAGCGCGTGCCAACCACCTCAAGGCGTTCGGCTATTTCAACGACGCCTCGATGGTGGGGTGCGGGCCGCTGCCCGATGCCGCACGGCTGGCCGCCCCCCGCCGCAACCCCGACATCGACCGGCTGGCCGAGGCCCTGCGCACCCGCCAGACGAAGACGCTGGCCAGCGGCATCGACCTGATCATGGCCGACCTCAAGGAGAGCATGGAAGCCCCGCCCCGGCTGATGGACGACCATGCCCATGCGATCGTGTTCCTCTACGAACACTGGCGCGACCCCGACCCGGACGAGCCGGGCAGTGACTGGATACTGGACGCGCAGGATCACCGCGCCTGCATCCGCGCCACCGAAACCGCGGTGGTGATCGCCAACTACATCCGCGCGCTGGGCTTCGAGGCGCGGGCGCATACGCCCACCACCTCGGATGTGGATCTGGGCCGGCTGGCGGTGGCGGCTGGGCTGGTCTGCGTCGAGGGGGGCGCGCTGCAGGCGCCGTGGCTGGGGCCGCGCTTCGGGCTGGCGGCGGTGACGACGACGATGGAGATCGCCCATGACCGGCCGCTCCTGCCGCTGTCGCGCCAGCCGCGCCGGGCGCTGGGCGGGCTGGGCTGGAAGCTCGGCGTCGGGCACGCCAAGTCGGCGCTCAACCGCGACCCTTACGCGCGGCGGCGCTACGCGGACGGAGCCCACCCCTTCGAGCGGCTGAAGCGGGTGGACCGGCCGACCACCTATATCGACGAGGAAAACGTCGCCCGCGTGCCCAAGCGCGCAGATCTCTTCGCCCGCGCCCAGTTCGGGGATCTTGGCCCGAAGGTGCAGAAGGGGGCCACGGGCGGGCATTACGTGCGCAAGTCCGCCCCCTCGGTGGCCCAGCGCCAGGCGCTGGGGGCCTTCGTGCTGCTTCAGGACGGCGAGCCGGACCCCGCCGGGGCACGCCCTTCGGATCCGGCGCGCAATGCCGCCAACCTGAAGGCGGCGAGCCATTTCCTCGGCATCGACGCGGTGGGGCTGTCGCGTTGCCCCGACTGGGCGTGGTATTCCCACGACGCGCTGGGCGAGCCCATCGACCCGCCCCATGGCCATGCCGTCAGCATGATCGTCGATCAGGGCTACGAGACGATGGAGGGCGCTTCGGGCGACGACTGGATCAGC
The DNA here is from genome assembly GCA_027000645.1 of Paracoccaceae bacterium. Classification (GTDB taxonomy): domain Bacteria; phylum Pseudomonadota; class Alphaproteobacteria; order Rhodobacterales; family Rhodobacteraceae; genus Jhaorihella. The sequence continues at coordinate 6,838 of JALTNO010000460.1, forward strand.
GTCGCCCAGTCCATGCGCGCCTATCTGCGGTTTTCCCTGCTGGGGGGCATCATTGCCCGGCAGATCCGCAATCTCGGCTACAAGGCCAAGGCGCATACGGTGATGGACGGCGACGTGCTGCAGCCGCCGCTGTTGCTGTTGTCGGGGCTGGGCGAGGTCAGCCGCATCGGCGAGGTGATCCTCAACCCCTATCTGGGGCCGCGGCTGAAATCGGGGGTGGTGACCACCGACATGCCGATGGCGCATGACCGGCCCATAGACTTCGGCCTGCAGCGGTTCTGCGAATCCTGCAACAAGTGCGCGCGCGAATGTCCCTCGGGCGCGATTACCGCCGGGCCGAAGCTGATGTTCAACGGCTACGAGATCTGGAAGTCCGACAGCCAGCGCTGCGCCACCTACCGCATCACCACCGAGGGCGGCGCCATGTGCGGGCGCTGCATGAAGACCTGCCCGTGGAACCTTGAGGGGGTGCTGGCCGAGGCGCCGTTCCGCTGGGCCGCCATGCACGTCCCGGCCGCCGCCCCGGCGCTGGCGCGGCTGGACGATGCGGTGGGCAATGGCGGGCTGAACGACGTCAAGAAATGGTGGTGGGACATCGAGCTGGCCGGGGACGGCGCCTATCGGCCCTCGCCGCACCCGGTCAACCGGCGCGGCCTGCAGAGGGATCTGGACCTGAAATACGAGGATCAGACGCTGGCCGTCTATCCCGCGCCGCTGGCGCCGCATCCCTGGCCGTATCCGTTCCCGATGGACCGCGAAGCCGGCATCGAGGCCTACCGGGCGCTGATCGGGGCCGGGGAATACCGCGCACGGCTGGCCCGCGGCGACAGATCGGTGGTGCATCGCTATACCGCCGCCGAGGGGGCCTCTCCGGTGATCCGGGTGGTGGTGTCGAAGGTCGAGCGGATGACCCCGAAGATCACCAGGTACGAATTCCGCGCACCCGATGGCTCGGACCTGCCGGCATGGACGGCGGGGGCGCATGTGGACGTGCTGGTGGCGCCCGAGTTCCTGCGCCAGTATTCGCTCTCGGGCGATCCGGCGGACCGCTCGAAATACCAGATCGGGGTGCTGCGCGAGGATGAGGGGCGGGGTGGCTCGAAGCTCATGCACCGGATTTTCCGCAAGGGGCGCAGGGTCTTCATCTCGCACCCGATCAACCATTTCTCTCTGGACGAGACGGCGCAGAAGTCCTTTCTGATGGGCGGCGGCATCGGGGTGACGCCGATGCTGGCCTTCGCCCACCGCCTGCACGCGCTGGGGCGTGCCTTCGAGCTGCACTACTCGGTCCATTCGCGCAGCGAGGCCGGCTATCTTGACGATCTGGCGGAGGCGCCCTGGGCGGAGCGGGTGGTGCTGCATGTCTCGGACGAGGGCACGCGGGCCGATTTCGACACGCTGCTGGCGGGCTGGCGTCCGGGCTGGCATGTCTATGTCTGCGGGCCGGATCGGTTCATGTCGGCGGTCATCGAGGCGGCGGCGCGGCAGGGTTTTCCCGAAGAGGCGCGGCACCTGGAGTATTTCAGCCTGCCCGAGGAGCCGGAATACGAAAATCACGAGTTCGTTCTGCGGCTGGTCCGGTCGGGGCAGGAGATCGTCGTGCCGGCAGACCGGACGGCTGCCGAGGTGCTGAACGCGCATGGCATTCGCGTGGATGTGAAATGTTCCGACGGGCTGTGCGGGGTGTGCAGCTGCGGGCTGGTTTCGGGCGAGGTGGAGCACCGCGATTTCGTGCTCTCGGGCAGGCAGCGGCAGGACAGGATCATCCTTTGCCGGTCGCGGGCGGCGCAGCCCGGTGGTGTGGTGGAGATCGATCTTTGAGCTTCGGCCGCGCGTGGGGGAGGGGGCTGTCTGCCCCCTCTTGGCCCGTGCGGGCCAATTCACCCCCGAGAGTATTTTGGGCAGGGTCTATTCCAGTTGAGCAGTTCTGAGCCCATACTAAGGTGTTCATATGGCTCAGAAAAACAGGTATCTGT
>JALTNO010000461.1 GCA_027000645.1 Paracoccaceae bacterium
CGCCCGGGTGCACGGTATTTCCATTCGCTGCGCCTGTTGCAACGGGTGAAGGAGCTGGACCCCGCGATCTTCACCAAATCGGGGATCATGGTCGGCCTTGGCGAAACCCGTCAGCAGGTCTTGCAGGTCATGGACGACATGCGCGCGGCCGATGTGGATTTCCTGACCATCGGGCAGTATCTGCAACCCACGCCCAAGCATCACGCGGTGGATCGCTTCGTGCCTCCGGATGAATTCGCCGCCTACGAGAAGGCCGCTTACGGCAAGGGATTCCTGATGGTATCGGCCACGCCGCTCACCCGGTCGAGCTATCATGCCGGCGAGGATTTCGCGCGCCTGCGCGAGGCCCGGCTTCGGCAGCTCTCCGGGCAGTCCGGGTGAACTGCTTCTTCATCTTGCCGGAAATACTCCGGGGAGCGCGAGGGGCAGCGCCCCTCGCAGCCGCACTCTGCCATCTTCAGCCGCGCGTGATCCAGCGCGCCTCGAGCCTTTCGAGCGCGGCAATCCGGTCACGCGTCCGGGGGTGACTCATCAGCCAGGCCGGAGCGACACCGGCGCGTTGCTCGGTCAGCGCCTCGAGCTTGCTCAGAAGGGATTTCTGCGGGCCAACCCCGATTCCCGCCTTGGTCAGCAGCGCGGCGGCGTATTCGTCGGCCTCGAACTCGTCCGATCGCGACAGCCCGGCCGCCAGCAGGGCAGTGATCAGGTTCGCAATCCAGACCCCGAAGAACGGCACGATCCGGCCCAGGACCATCATCAGCGCGGTGCGCAGCGCGTTCTGGCCCGAGAAATCGATCATCCGCCGGCGCGCGTGACCCAGCGCCACATGCCCCAGCTCGTGTGCGACGACCGAGGCGAGTTCCTCTCCGGTCACTTCGCCGTTGCGGAATTTCCGGTAGAATCCCCGGGTAATGAAGATGCGCCCGTCCGGCGCCGCGAGACCGTTCACCGGGTCGATTTCGTAGATGTAGACGGGAATGCGGTCGAGATCGAGCGCCGCGGCAAGCTTGCGCGTCACCGCCAGAAGCGCCGGGTCGGCCAGCTCGGTCGAGCGTGCATCCAGTTCGCGATTGGTGCGCCAGACCGAAAAACGGTACATCACCAGCGCGTAGAGAATGGCGAGGAGGATCGGCGCGACACGGAGCATGAACTCAATATGGGCGCGCGGGCCGGGGTCGGCAAGCGCCGATGGCGGCCGAGGGGGCGCGGGCGAGGGGCTCTGCCCCTCGCGCTCCCCGGAGTATTTCCGGCGAGATGAAGAAGCGCGCGCGGGGCCGCGCGCAGCACCGATCAGCGCGACAGATCCCGCATTCCCCTTTCCAGCCCCGAAAGGGTGAGCGGCACCATTCGGTCTTCGAAGATTTCCCGGATCAGGCCGATGGAATGGGTGTGGTTCCAGTATTTCTCGGGAACCGGATTGATCCAGAGGTTTGCCGGCCACTGCTCGCGGGCGCGCTGCAGCCAGACCTGGCCGGCCTCGGCATTCCAGTGCTCGTTGGCTCCGCCCGGATAGACGATTTCATAGGGCGACATCGAGGCGTCGCCCACGAAGATGCACTTGTAATCCGGCCCGAAGGTGCGCAGCACCTCCCAGGTGGGGGTCTGGGCGTCCCAGCGGCGACGGTTGTCGCGCCAGACGCCCTCATAAAGGCAGTTGTGGAAATAGTAGTATTCCAGGTGCTTGAACTCGGCGCGCGCGGCCGAGAACAGCTCTTCCACCACCTTGACATGAGGGTCCATCGACCCGCCGACGTCGAGAAACAGCAGCACCTTGACCGCGTTGTGGCGTTCGGGCCGTTCCTTCACGTCGAGCCAGCCCTGCTCGGCGGTGGCGCGGATGGTGCCGTCAAGGTCCAGTTCCATCTCGGCGCCCTCGCGGGCCCAGCGCCGCAGGCGCTTGAGCGCGACCTTTATGTTGCGCGTGCCCAGCTCGACCGTGTCGTCGAAATTGCGGAATTCGCGCTTGTCCCAGACCTTGACCGCGCGGCGGTGGCGGGAACGGTCCTGGCCGATGCGCACGCCCTCGGGGTTGTAGCCCCAGGCGCCGAAGGGCGAGGTGCCCGCGGTGCCGATCCACTTGTTGCCGCCCTGGTGGCGGCCCTGCTGTTCCCTGAGCCGCTCGCGCAGCGTCTCCATGAGCTTTTCGAACCCGCCCAGGGCCTCGATTTCCGCCCGTTCTTCCGCCGAGAGGTGCTTTTCCGCCATTTTCGCCAGCCAGTCGGCGGGGATGTCGACGGCCTCGAGCACCTGTTCGAAGGAGATTTCCTCCAGCCCGCTGAAGCTGGCGGCGAAGGCGCGGTCGAACTTGTCGATATTGCGTTCGTCCTTCACCATCGCCGCGCGGGCGAGATAGTAGAAGCCCTCCACGTCATAGGTGACGAGGCCCGTCTTCATCGCCTCGAGGAAGGTCAGGTATTCGCGCAGGGATACCGGAACCCCGAATTTGCGCAGGTTTTCGAAGAACGGCAGGAACATCCGGTCATCCCGTCAGCAGCCGGGCGATGATGGCGGCGAGATAGGCCAGAAGCGCGAATATGATGGCATGGGCGATGGCATACTGGGCCATGTCTGCCGCCTTTCCGCCCCGCCGTTTCGCGTTGAACGCGCCCAGAATGGCGCCTGCAAGCGCCGCCACGATGACGATCATCCGTTCCTGTCCTGTCAGCTCCGTTGTTCGAGCGGGTTCAGCGCGGCAATCTCGCGCATCCGCGCCCGCACCGCCCAGTCCGAACCAAAGCCGTAGCGCGCCCAGCCGAGGCTGTCCAGCCTGATGGTCTGCGCCGTCCGCCTCTGCCCGGCCAGATCCAGCGCCTCGGCCTTGAGCAGCATCAAGGTTGCCAGCAGCGCGGCGTTCTCGTATCGGGCGGCAGTGGCGATGGCCGGGTCCAGCCGCGCCAGCGCCGCGCCGGCATTGCCGCGGCTGATGGCGTCGGCGGCAAGGCGGGCGGTGACGTTGGCGCGATGCAGCTCGGTGCCGGGGGTTGCCTCGAGATAGCGCCGGGCTGCGCGGAAATATTCCCGCGCGAGGTCGGAATCGTAGGGTTCGGTCATCCGCCCCATGATGAAATAGCCGAAGGCCCGGCGGTGATCGGTCCAGCCTTCGCGTTCGGCGATGGCGATGGCGCGGCGGGCGGCGTTGCGCCGGGCAGGCGGCACCGTGCCGGGGCCAAGCGCGGTTTCGATCGCGTCGATCCAGTCGCGCGGGGTCGGCCGGACCGGTTGCGGCGCGATGCGCTCGCCGCGCGGGTTGAGGCGCGCCAGGATCCCCGGCAGGCGCGCGGCCACCTGCGCCCGGGTCATGCCGCTGCGCAGCTCGGGCGCATAGGTGGCGCGCAGGATCAGCATGTCGAACCCGGTCAGCACCGCATGCACGTTGTCATCGTTGAAGATCGAATCGCGCAGCCGGTAGAGATCGTTCACCGGGCCCAGCGCCTGGGCCAGTTCCTCGTGCAGGCAGTCGCGCACCTCCTGCGGGCTGGTGTCGCCGGGGATGAAGATGCCCATGCGCCGGCGCTGATCGAGGTTGGACCAGGCGGTATCGGGGCTGCGGCGCTTGCGGCGGAACTCGGACAGGCTGGAGACGTTCGGCACCACGAAACAGGCTGCGTCGGGCTGGGCCCGGCGCAGCTCGGCGCGGCTCACGGTGGCGATGGTGATGTTGGCATCAGGGCTGCTGACCAGGCGGACGTCGATTCCGGCCTCGTTGCGCAGCCGCGCGATCAGCCGGCGCAGATCGGGCAGCATCGTCGGCGGCGGGTTGCCGGTGACGCGCACGGTGACCGGGGTTTCGAAGCGGGTGAAGCGGGGCAGGCTGCGGCCGCTTTCCTGGACGAAGTGCAGCGACAGGAAGTCGGCGGCGATGTTGCGGTTGGAGCGCGCGGGCGGGGCCGGGCGCGGCGCGGCAAAGGTCTTCATCGGCGGCAGCGAGCTGTCGGAAATCGGTGCCGCGCGGGTGGGCGTGTCTTCGAGCGGGACCGATGCGCAGGCCGCGAGAAGGGATATCAAAAGAGCAAGGCAGGCAAATCTGATCATGGATGCGTGTACCGGGAAGGGGGCGCGAGGCGACCGGACGGATCGAACGCTCCGCGCGCGATTTCAACGAAATGTAGTGTTTTCGAATGCATTGGCGATACTCCGGCCGTTGCGGGCCGATATGTCCTGACTCCGAAACGTGACACGGCCCGGATTGCGCAGGGTCGCGTGCGGGGGACAGGATTGCCCGGCAACCGGGTGAAATTATGGCCCCGGCGCGGCAAGGATGGAACCCGTGATGATACGGCGTGATACGGCCGGGGGGACGGGCGCGCGCGCCCCGCGCCCCCCGTCAGCGCCTGCCGCGGGCCATGAAGGCCAGCCGCTCGAACAGGTGCACGTCCTGTTCGTTCTTCAGCAGTGCGCCGTGCAGCTTCGGCAGGGCGCTGGTTCCGTCCCGCTTCAGATCCTCGGCGTCCAGATCCTCGGCCAGCAGCAGCTTGAGCCAGTCGAGCACCTCCGATGTCGAGGGCTTCTTCTTCAGCCCCGAGACCTCGCGGATCTCGTAGAACTGGGTCAGCGCGGTGGTCAGCAGCGATTCCTTGATGCCCGGATGATGCACCTCGACGATCCGTTTCATCGTCTCCATGTCGGGAAAGCGGATGTAATGGAAGAAGCAGCGGCGCAGGAAGGCGTCGGGCAGCTCCTTTTCGTTGTTGGAGGTGATGATGACGATGGGGCGGTGCCTTGCCCGGATCGTCTCGCCGGTCTCGTAGACGAAGAACTCCATCCGGTCGAGCTCCTGCAGCAGGTCGTTGGGAAACTCGATATCGGCCTTGTCGATCTCGTCGATCAGCAGCACCACCTTTTCATCCGATTCGAAGGCCTGCCACAGCTTGCCCTTGCGGATGTAGTTGCGCACGTCGTTGACGCGCGGATCGCCCAGCTGGCTGTCGCGCAGGCGCGAGACGGCATCGTATTCGTAAAGGCCCTGCTGGGCGCGGGTGGTGGACTTGATGTTCCATTCGATCATCTGTAGACCCAGCGCATCGGCCACCTGGCGGGCAAGTTCGGTCTTGCCGGTGCCAGGCTCGCCCTTGACCAGCAGGGGGCGTTCCAGCGTGACTGCCGCGTTGACCGCAACGGTCAGGTCGTCGGTCGCGACATAGGTGCTTGTGCCCTGAAATCTCATGCTTTTCCAACCTCTTGCTGTTTTTCTCATCGCGCTGCGGTCAGCGGAGCGCATTTAGCCCAATTCCGCCCGCTTTGTGTAGTGACATTCTGAAACCTGTCGGATAAACGCAGCGGCAGAAGGGGTGCCGCATGTCCGGTATCGACAGGTGAAGGACATGTCCGGCAAGACCAAGGGAGTGGAAATGAAGCAGGAAACATTTCTCCCGGACGATTACAGGCCGGCCGAAGATGAGCCTTTCATGAACGAACGACAGCTCGAGTACTTCCGGCGCAAGCTGATCGCGTGGAAGAACGAGTTGCTGGAGGAAAGCCGCGACACGATCGAGGGGTTGCAGCACGGCACGCGCAACATCCCCGACGTTGCCGACCGGGCCAGCGAGGAAACCGACCGGGCGCTTGAGCTGCGCACCCGGGATCGCCAGCGCAAGCTGGTGGCCAAGATCGACGCGGCGCTGCGGCGGATCGAGAACGGCGAATACGGCTATTGCGAAGTGACCGGCGAGCCGATCTCGCTCAAGCGGCTGGATGCGCGGCCCATCGCCACGATGACGCTCGAGGCGCAGGAACAGCACGAGCGCCAGGAAAAGGTGCACCGGGACGACTGATCCCGGGAAGGAAAGGATCCCCGTTGCCGCGCCCCCGGACGGGGCCTGCGACAACGGGGCGGGTGCCGGGGCCTTCCGCTCCGGCCTTTTTTCGTCAAGTCTGGACGGCAAGGGGATGGGCATGAGTCTGGACGGAAAGACGGTTGCGGTGATCGGGGCCGGGATTGGCGGTCTGGCCGCGGCGCTGGCGTTGCGGGCGCGCGGTGCCGAGGTAACGGTGCTGGAACAGGCGCCCGAGATTTCCGAGGTCGGCGCCGGGCTGCAGATCAGCCCCAACGGCGTGGCAGTGCTGCGGGCGCTGGGGCTGGAAGAGGGGCTTGCCGGTCCGGCGGTGCGGGCGCGGGCGGTGGTGCTGCGCGATCACGCCCGCGGGGGCGAGGTGTTGCGGCTCGATCTTGCCCGGCACGCGCCGGACCTGGCCTATTACTTCGTCCACCGCGCCGACCTGGTCGATCTGCTGGCCGAGGCCGCGCGCCGGGCCGGCGTGAGGTTGCGCCTTCTGCAACGGGTCGAGCGGGTCCTGCCGGCCGACAGCCCCGATGACCGCCCGGCAATGGTCCTTGCCAGCAGCACGCGGGTCGAGGCCGACCTGATCGTCGGCGCGGACGGGCTGCATTCGCGGGCGCGGGTGGCGCTGAACGGGGCGGATGATCCGTTCTTCACCGGGCAGGTGGCGTGGCGGGCGGTGGTGCCGAACGATTGCGGCATGGCGCCGGAGGCGCATCTGTTCATGGGACCGGGCCGGCACATGGTCTGCTATCCCCTGCGTCGGGGCGCGGCCGTGAACATCGTCGCCGTGCAGGAGCGCGCCCGCTGGGCCGCCGAGGGGTGGCATCATGGCGATTCGCCGGATCGGCTGCGGGCGGCATTCGCCGATTTCTCGGGGCTGGCGGGTGCGTTGCTGGAGCGGGTCGAGGAGGTTTCCCTGTGGGGGCTGTTCCGGCACCCGGTGGCGGCGCGCTGGCAGGGCGGTGGCGTGGCGATTCTGGGCGATGCCGCCCATCCCACCCTGCCGTTCATGGCGCAGGGGGCGAATCTGGCGCTGGAGGATGCCTGGGTGCTGGCCGAGGAAGTTGCCCGGGCGGGTTCGCTGGCCGAGGGGCTTGCCGCCTATCAGCGCCGGCGCCAGCCGCGCGCGGCGCGGGTCATCGCTGCGGCCAACGGCAATGCGTGGAAATATCACCTGCGCCCGGCATCGCTGCGCGGGGCGGCGCATCTGGCCCTGAGGCTGGGGGGCGCGCTGGCGCCGGGGCGGATGCTGCGGCAGTTCGACTGGATCTACCGGCATGACGTGACTGCCGGCGACCGGGGGCGGCAGGGGTGATGGCGCGATCCCGGTCTGCCCGGTCCGGCGGCGGGACGGGCTGGGTTTTCGTTGTGCCGGGCGAGGGGCTCTGCCCCTCGCGCTCCCCGGAGTATTTGGGGCAAGATGAAGGGTGTGCCGGGGGTGGGGCGGCTTGACCCCGCTGCGGGGGAGGCGCACAAACGGCACATGGTCGAGCGTTTCACCGGCAGCTTCACACAGCAGGAGCCGATACCCGAAGAGGGGATTGCGGCGGCGCTGGAGGTGCTGCGCTCGGGGCGGCTGCATCGTTACAACCTGGCGCCGGGCGAGTCGGGCGAGGTCGCCCTGCTGGAGCAGGAGTTCGCTGCCATGGTCGGGGCGAAATACTGCGTGGCGGTGGCTTCGGGGGGGTATGCGCTGGCCACCGCGCTGCGGGCGCTGGGGGTGCGGCCGGGCGAGAGGGTGCTGACCAATGCCTTTACGCTGGCACCGGTTCCGGGGGCGATTGCCAGTCTCGGGGCGGTGCCGGCCTTCGTCGGCGTGACCGAGGCGCTGACCATCGACCTGGACGATCTGGCGGAAAAGGCGGGGCAGGCGCGGGTGCTGCTGCTGAGCCATATGCGCGGGCATGTCTGCGACATGGACCGGCTGATGGCGATCTGCGATGCCGCCGGGCTGGCGGTGGTCGAGGATTGCGCCCACACCATGGGCGCGGCCTGGCGCGGGGTGCCCAGCGGCCGGCACGGGCGGGTGGGCTGCTATTCGACCCAGACCTACAAGCATCTCAATTCCGGCGAGGGCGGGCTGCTGGTCACCGATGATACCGAACTGGCGGCGCGGGCGGTGATTCTGTCGGGGTCCTACATGCTGCATGATCGCCATCTCGCCGCGCCGGACAGGGAGGTGTTCGAGCGGGTGAAATACGACACGCCCAATGTATCGGGACGCATGGACAATCTTCGGGCGGCGATCCTGCGGCCGCAGCTGCGGCGGCTGGACGAGCAGGTGGCGCGCTGGAACGCGCGTTACCGGGTGATCGAATCCGGTCTGCGCGGCTGTCCGGGGCTGCAGGTGATCGAGCGCCCGCCCGAGGAGGCGTTCGTGGGCTCCTCGTTCCAGTTCCTGCTGCCGGGCTGGCCGGCGGAGGCGGTGCGGGCGGTGGTCGAGGCCTGCGCGGCGCGGGGGGTCGAGCTCAAATGGTTCGGCGCGCCCGAGCCGCATGGGTTCACCTCGCGCTATGACAGCTGGCGCTATGTCGCGGCGCCTGCGATGCCGCGGACCGACCGGGTGCTGGCGGGGCTTCTCGACATGCGGGTGCCGCTGACCTTTTCCCTTGCGGACTGCGCGCTGATCGCGCGGATCATCCGCGACGAGGTGGTAGCGGCGCATCGGGGGCTCTGAGCCGGCCCGACAGGCGCGAATAGATCACCGCCAGCGCCGTCAGCACCGCGTAAAGCGCGAGGATGAAGACCAGCTGTTCGGGGCTGTTGCGGGCCTCGTAGAACAGGATCAGCCCGGTGGCGCCCCCCAGCCCGACCATCGACAGCACCGTGGCGGTGGGGTGGGCGCGGGTCCGCGCGCGGTGCCGGTGGTTGGTGTAGGCCATCAGGAACGACACCAGCAGGAAGGTGACCGATCCGAATTCGAGGATCAGCCGCAGGTTCCCGATCACGATCAGCCCCATGGCGCAGGCCGCCATGGTCGCCACCGCGCCGCGGGGGATGTCGCCGGGGCGCGGTGGCGACC
>JALTNO010000462.1 GCA_027000645.1 Paracoccaceae bacterium
GCGCCGGAAATCAGGGCAGCCGGCAAAACGCGATATCGTCCATGAACACGGTGGCCGGAACGGGGTTGGAATTGGCGGTCACGCCGACCTGAAACCGGTCCACGGCCTCGCGGACCGGGGTGTTTTCGTACAGCGACACGATATCCTGCAAGATGACGGTTGCGCCGCGGGCGTCGATGACCGGTTCCCCGTCCAGCGTGACGCGCGACCATCCGCTTGCCTGGTCGCCAAGACCGACCTCCCATGTCAAATCATGCCACTGGCCGGGCGTTACCCGCGTGCCGATGACGGGAAGAAACGGGGCTCCGCGAATGCCGATCTTGGAGCGGTCCACCCGCAGCCGGCCGTCGCGCAGGTACAGGCGGATTCCGGGGTTTCCCTTCAGCCCGCACCCGGCGCATTCGAGATCCATCAGGATGACGCTGTTGCGGGGGGCGCCATCGGGGATCAGGAAACGAGCGCTCATCCGCAGCCGGGCGCCCCTGTCGATCGGGGCGAAGCGGTGGATCAGGTCGGCCTTGCCGACCCGGCCCGCGCGTTTCGGCCCCGCCGTGAACCGCCCGACCCGGTTCGACGGGTCCAGCGGGTCGGGGGCGATCCCCAGATCTCCGCCCTGGTTCTGGACGGCGGCAAACCCGTTCCTGACCGAGGGCCCGTCGAAAGACGTCAGCAGCCCGCCATTGTCGCAGGCCGGCGCCTGTGCCATGCTTGGCGCCGCCGCCGCGAAGGCGAGGATCGCGGCAAGAGCCGCGCGGATGACATGCAGAACGTTCACTTCGGGCACACCTTGCTGCCGACCGGCGAAAGCCTAGCCGGATTCGCCCTCACCCGCCAGCGCGGGGCAGGGCCGTGACGGCGGTCGCGCCCGGCCGGCCGGTCGTGGCCTTTGTGCTTCCGCATCTGCGGGCGGGCGGGATCGAGGCACTGGTGCGCAGCTGGGTCAACGGGCTCGATCGCGCGCGCTGGCAACCGGTCCTGATCCTGAACCGGGCCGAGGGCGCGTTTCTGGACGGCATTGCCGGAGACGTCCCGGTGCGCGCTCTGGGTGGCCGCCGGATGGCTGGGCGGGCGGTCAGGCTGGCGCCCGCGTTTCGGCGCGACCGGGTTGCCGTCATATATTCCGGGACCAACGCGATGAACCTGTCCGCGGCGCTTGCGCTGTCGATGCTGCCGCGCAGCCGTCGCCCGAGGCTGATCCTGTCCGAGCACACCACCGCCCACGAATATCTTGCGCAGGCGCGCCGGCCCCGGCTGCGCCGGATGCTGCTGCGCAGGCTCTATCCGCTGGCCGATCGTCTGGCCTCGCCGCTGCCCGGCCTTGCCGAAGGCTGGCTGGGCGAGCTGGGACTGACCCGCCCGGCCCCCCTTGTCCTGCCGAACCCGGTATTCGAGGCCGAAGAACTCGTCGCCCTGCGCGCGGATCCGCCACGGCGCCATCCGCACCGGATCGTCGCCGCCGGGCGGCTGGAGAAGGTGAAGGGGCATGACGATCTGATCCGCGCCGCAGCACGGGTTCGCGCCGAGTTTCCGGCGGTGCGGCTCGACATTTTCGGCGATGGCCCCGAGCGGTCCCGCCTGCAGGCGCTGATCGACGCACTCGGCCTGTCCGGGGCCGTGACCCTGCGCGGGCATACCGACCGTCTTCTGCGCGAGATCGCCGGGGCGGCGGTCCTTGCCCTGGCCTCGCACCGCGAAGGTTTCGGCAATGTCGTGGCCGAGGCAATGGCCGTGCGAACGCCGGTGGTGGCCACGGACTGCGCCGGCCCGCGCACCCTGCTGGAAGGTGGAAGGCTGGGCAGGCTGGTGCCGGCGGGGGCGCCCGAGGCCCTGGCTGCGGCTCTGGCCGGGCAGCTGCGCGCGCCACCCGATCCGGCCATTCTGGATCATGCCGCCCGGGCGGTCGAACCATACGAAACCGGCGCGGCGCTGGCGGCCTTCGAAGCCGCGCTGGAGGAGTTGACCGGCCCGTCCCCCGGTTCCCGGTAAGGGCGGGTCACTCGTTTCGGTCAAAGCCGCCGCGCCGGACCTCCAGCAGGTCGCCGGGCTGGATCGGCGTATGCAGATCGGCCGGGATCATCTCCTGCCCGTCGCCGGAGGGGCGGAAGATGCGAAACGCCGGCGGCAGCAGGAGCGGCCCGCCCGAGGCAATGCGCGACAGTTCCGCGATGGTCTGTTCCGCCGCGGCGATCTCGGCCTGTTCGTCGCGGATGTCGGACAGGACCTGTTCGAGGGCGGTCACCGTCTGGTTCTGCCGCGTGACCTTCTGCTGTTCGATCGAATCCAGAAGTGCCTGCCGGGTCTGGAGGGCGCGGGCCTTGAAGCTGCCGGCCTGCATGAGCTCGATCTTGTCGTCATTCTGGGTGCTGCGCAGCTGGCGCACGCGGTCGGAACTGGTCAGCCCGCGTTCGAGCAGCGATTCCATCTTTGCCAGCTCTTTCGCCGAATCGGCGATGTTGTCGCGCAGGATTTCCTGCTGGCGTGTCAGCAGCTCGGCCTCGTTCGCCGACAGCTCGGCCCGTCGCCGCGCCGATTCCTCCGCCTGTTCGTCGAGAAGGCGCTGGCTGGCGAGGATGCGCTCTTCCTCGGCCACGAGTTTCCCAGCCGATGGGCCGGCCGCCTGCAGGAACTCGGCGTCGGGTTCGATCCTTGCCAGCCCCTTCTCTTGCGCTTCGAGCCTGAGCCGCCGCGCGTGCAGTCCGGCAAGCCGGGCCTTGCGCACCGCGATGTCGGCGCCAAGCTGCAGGATCTGGGCTCCGATCGCCACGTTCGGAAGCTGGTCGCTTTCGCGCGGGTAAAGCCCCCCTGCCGCGGCGATCAGCCGGCCGACCGTCATGCCGGGGCGGAACCGCTGTTCGCCGGGCGTCGTCACGTCGCCCAGGACATGGACGGGGCGCCAGCCGGTCACGTTCACGACGACCGACACCGGCAGGCCGGTCTTGGCGTTGATCCGCTCCTTCAACTCGGATTCCACCTCCGCGGCGGTCTTGCCCGCGGCCTTGATCCGCCCCAGAAGGTGCATGGAAATCGTTCCGTCGCGGCGAATCGTCTGTTCGGTCGTGAGATCCTCGCGATTGAGGATGGAGACCGAAACGGTATCCCCCGGTGCAAGGCGATACGGGTCGCCTGCCAGTGCGGGGCCGGCCAGCAGCGCCAGAACGGCGAAGGCCAGAAGAACGAGCGGGTTGCCTCGGGTTGTCATCCTGTTTCGATTCCCTGCGATCCGGAGCGGCGCACGAAGGCGCCCCTCTTGCGTGTTTTCTGTTTGCGCTGCTCGCGAAACCGTCTGCCGATCGGCCGCAACAGGTCCTGGGCCGCCAGCGCCGCGTTCACCGCGCTGGCGCGGCGACACACGCGCAGCCGTGTGCAGGTTTCGAAACGGGTGGCAAGACGCGGCAGGAACCCCGTCGCCCGCAGCGCGTTCGAGCGCAGCTTGCCGCGCCCGATGGCCTGGCGCATGGCCTCGATCACGACGGTTCTGCCCGGGGAAAGCCGCGCGAAGCGTTCGTCGAAATCCACCGTGAAACCATACGCGGTATCGCCGGCATCGAGACCGATGGCGCCAGCCGCTTCGCACCCGTCGATTTCGAGAAGCAGCAGGTTCATCCCGCCCTGCGGCGCCAGCCGGTTCCACAGCGCGCGGATGAACCGGCTTATGCGCGGGTCGGTCCTGAAATCGGTGCCGAGATGTGCCTTCCACGATCGGGCGGACAGTTCCAGGACCCGCTCCAGCAACCTGTCGGCGTCCTCGCCGGGGCGGTTTGCCACGAGGAACGCGTGTTCATGCCGGCGCAGGCGGCGAGCGTCGTCCTTCAGCGCCTTGCGGAAATGCTTGCTGCGTCCGGCGAGGTAGGCCTCCCACCCGTCCGGGTGGTCGCAGACGGCGGCACGGATCTCGTCGCGTTCGCGGCAGACGAAACCGGCATCCCGCGCGGCCCTGACGGCGATGTCCCATGCGGGTGAGGGGCGCAGCGGGGACAGGTCGGCCAGGGCCCAGTCGCGGGCGGCAAGCGCCTCGCGGAACAATGGGCCTGCCGCGTCCTCGTGCCCCGGCGCGGCCAGGAAGTCGTGAAACCCGGCGCGGTCCGCGCACAGCATCCCCAGCCCCGCGACACGCGGGCCGTTGCGCATCACCGGCCGCTTCCCGGCGCCCATCGGCAGAGCGGAAACAAGCTGTCCGTCGCGCCAGGCACAGGCGATCCGGGGCCGGTCACCGCCCGCGCCGAAGGCTTCGGCCCAGGCTTCGATCCATTCGTGGGAGGAGAAGGGGCTCCCGCCGGCCGCGTCATGCAGTTCCCGCCATGCCGAACGCAGGGCGGCCAGAGCCTGATAATCGGTGATGATCTCGATACGCATGACCCAACCGGAAGCGCCCGAAGGCAAACGGAAAACCCGACCCGATGCTAGCCGACGCATTGCCTTCGGTCCACAGCCGGCATTTGCCCGCCCTTGCACGCGCCGGCGCGGGCCGCATAATGCCCCGGACCGGGGAGGGGGCTGAAACTTGCCAGTTCTTGCCGCATTGCTGTTCGTCGGCTTTCCGGCCGTGCTGCTGGTGCTGGTGCGCCGGGTCGCGCTGGCGCGGGCGGTCGGTCCGATCGTGCTGTGCTATGCGGCGGGGCTGCTGATCGGCCTGTCGGGGCTGCTGCCTGCATCGGCCGTGCCGGTGCGGACCACGATCTCCGAGGCCAGCCTTGCCCTGGCCCTGCCGCTGCTGCTGTTTTCGGTGGATGTGGCGGCCTGGCGGCGGGTGGCCGGGCGGGCGATGCTGTCGATGCTGTTCGCCGTGGTGGCGGTGGTGTTCCTTGCCAGCCTGCTGTTCTACCTGTTCCAGGCCCGCAGCATCGACCGGCCCGAAGAGCTGGCAGCAATGGCGGTCGGAATGTACACTGGCGGCATTGCCAATCTGGGCGCGATCAAGCTGGCGCTGGGCATCGGGGACGCCCGCTATCTGGTGTTCGCAACCGTCGATACGGTGGTGGGTTCCCTCTATCTGCTGTTCGTGCTGAGCGTGGCGCAAAGGCTGTTCGCGAAGTTCCTGTCGCCCTTTCCCGAAAGCCTGCGCGGGCACGGGTTCGATACCGAGGAAACCGGCTCCTACGGCGCGCTGATGCGGCGCGCGGCGCTGCCCGCGGTGGCGGGGGCGCTGCTGGCGGCGGCGGTTTGCGTCGGGCTGGCGGTGGTGCTGGCGCCGGTCATCGGGATGGCGGACCCGCAGATCATGGTGATCGTGCTGCTGACCACGTTCGGCCTTGCGGCCTCTCTTGTGCCCGGCCTTCGCGCCAACCGCGCCGCGCCGCTATTGGGCATGTATTTCATCTACGTGTTCTCGCTGGCGGTGGCGGCGTCTCTGGACCTGTCGGCGCTGGCCGGGGTGGATCTTTCGATCGTCGTCTTCGTTGCCGTGGCGACCTTCGGCAGCCTGGCGGTTCACGCGCTGCTGTGCCGCTTGGCGCGGATCGATACCGACACCTTCATCATCACCTCGGTGGCGGCGATCATGTCCCCGGCCTTCGTGCCGATGGTCGTGCGCAGCCTGCGCAATCCGGCCATGCTGATGTCGGGCATGGCGACGGGAATCCTGGGCTTTGCGATCGGCAACTATCTGGGCATTTCGGTGGCGGTGCTGCTGCGCGCGGGAGGGGGGCAATGACCCGGCGCAAGCTGCCCGAAACCGGCCGGGCCGAGGACGAGGTTCTGGCCGATCTGCAGGCCTTTGGCGCGCGCGATCCCGACTACCGCGCGGGCCGGACCTGGAGCCTGGTCTATCACCTCGACGATGCGCATGACGATTTCACCGCCGCCGCCTGGCGGATGTATTCCTCGGCCAACGGGCTGAATCCGGCGGCGTTTTCCAGCCTCAAGCGGATGGAAAGCGAGATCGTCTCGATGCTGGCGGATCTTCTGCACGGCCCGGAGGAATGCTGCGGGGTGCTCACCGCGGGCGGGACCGAAAGCTGCCTGCTGGCGGTCAAGACCTATCGCGACATGGCACGCAAGAGGCGCGGGGTGAAGCGGCCCAACATGGTGATCCCCGTCACCGCCCATGTAGCGTGGTTCAAGGCCGCCGAATACTTCGGCGTGAAGCCGCGGCTGCTGCCGATGACCCCCGATCATGCCACCGACATTTCGCGCCTGGCGCGGCGGATCGACCGCAATACGGTGATGATCCTGGGCAGCGCGCCGGAATATCCCCATGGCACCATCGACCCGATCGCCAGGATGGCCGCTGTCGCCGCCCGCCGGGGTGTTCCGATGCATGTGGATGCCTGCGTGGGCGGGCTGATCCTGCCGTTCATGGAGATGAACGGTGCCGATCTGCCCGAATGGGATTTCCGGGTGCCGGGGGTGACGTCGATCTCGGCCGATCTGCACAAGTATGGTTATGCCGCCAAGGGGGCCTCGACCATCCTTTACCGCGATCTCGATCTGCTGAAGCACCAGATGTTCGTGCACCAGGACTGGCCGGGGGGGGTGTTCGCCTCGGCCGCGCTGCTGGGCACCCGGCCCGGCGGGGCCTATGCCGCCGCCTGGGCGGTCATGCAGAAGCTGGGCGTCGACGGCTATCGGGAGCTGGCGGCGCGGACGACGCGGGCGGTGGAGGCGCTGAAGGCCGGGATCGCGGGGATCGACGGGTTGCGGGTGCTGGGCCGGCCGCAGGGGCCGCTTCTGGCCTGGGGCTCGGACGATCCGCGGCTGAGCATCTTTGCCGTTGCCGATCAGCTTGAGGCCAGGGGCTGGGCGGTGAACCGGGTTCAGAACCCGGACGGGATTCACGCGATGGTCACGGCGCGTCATGCGGAGGTCGTCGCGGAATATCTGCGCGATCTCGAAGAGGCGGTAGCGGTGGTGCGTGCCAATCCGGATCTGGCGAGAACCGGCCATGCGGCGACCTATGGCATGATGGCGCATGTGCCATTGCGCGGCATGGTGAAGGAGCGGATTCTGGACATGTTTGCCTCGATGTACCGGGCGGGGGGCGGCACGCTGGAACTGGATGCGCAGGAAGGTGAGCGGCCGCTGCTCGAGCGCTGGATGGCGCGCTATGTGGCGTGGCGCGCGCGGCGGGGATAGCGGTTTCGGGTCGCGGGTGCGACCCGACCCGGGCGGGGGGCGTCGCCCCCCGCGCCCCCCAGAGTATTTGGGGCAAGATGAAGGGTGGATCGGGGCGTTTCAGCCGCGTTCGCCGAGGAAGTCGTGCATCCGGTCGATGGCGCGGCGGATGTTGTCCTGGCTGTTGGCGTAGCTGAGGCGGATATAGCCTTCCCCGAGCGTGCCGAAGTCGGGCCCGCCGATGGTGGCCACGCCGGCCTGTTCGAGCAGCTTCGAGGCCAGATCCTTCGCCTTGAAGCCGGTGCCAGAGATGTTGGGGAAGGCGTAGAAGGCGCCCTTGGGCGTCACGCACGAGACTCCCGGAAGCTGGTTGAGGAGTTCCACCACCAGTTTGCGGCGGGTGTCGAATTCGGCCACCATGGCGGCGACCGCGTCCTGCGGGCCGGTCAGCGCCTCGATCGCCGCGTATTGCGCGGGTGCGTTCACGCAGGACCAGGCGTTGACCGCCAGCTTGCGGACCTTGTCGAAGAGTGCGTCCGGCCAGGCCGACCAGCCCAGTCTCCAGCCGGTCATGGCGTAGGTCTTGGACCAGCCGTTGAGCAGGATCAGCCGATCGCGGATTTCCGGGTAGGCCAGCAGGGTGGTGTGGGTCTGCCCGTCATAGAGCATCTGGTCGTAGATCTCGTCCGACAGGATCGCCAGCTTCGGGTGCTCGGCCATCCCCTGCACGAGGCGGTCGATCTCGGCCTTCGGGGTGACACCGCCGCAGGGGTTGGCGGGCGAATTGAGGATCAGCAGCCGGGTGCGGGGGGTGAGCAGGGAAAGCACTTCCTCGGCCGAGATGGCGAAGCCGTTTTCCTCGCGGATCGGTACGGGCACCGGGCGCGCGCCGGTGAATTCGATCATCGAGCGGTAGATCGGAAAGCCGGGATCGGGGTAGAGGATGTCCGCGCCCGGCTCGCCCAGCATCAGGATTGCCGCGAACATGGTCACCTTGCCACCGGGGACGATGATGATGTTGCCGGGGCTGAGCTCGACCCCGAAGCGGCGGTGCAGGTCGGCGGCGACCGCCTCGCGCAGCTGCGGCAGCCCCGTGGCCGGCGTATAGCCGTGGTGGCCGTCGCGCAGGGCGCGGATGGCGGCCTCGACAATGTTTTCGGGGGTGCGGAAATCGGGCTGGCCGATGCCCAGGTTGATGATGTCGCGCCCCGATGCGGCCAGTTCCTGCGCGCGGGCCAGGACGGCAAAGGCGTTTTCCTCTCCGATCCGGTCGAAACCGGCGATGGTCTGCAAAGCGGTCTTCATGGGTGCGACATTAGCCGGGCGGGACGGGGCGGGGTAGCGGAAAGTGGCGCGCCTCACACCCCGAGATGGCGGTCGGTCACCTCGTGGGTCAGTTCCGCGAAGGGGCCGTTCCAGACCGTCCTGCCCTTTTCGAGGATCACCGCCCGGTCGGCGACGCCGGCAAGTTCGCGGATCGACTTGTCGATGACGATGATGGCAAGCCCGGTTTCGGCCTTGAGCCGGCCGATCGCGGCCCAGATCTCGCGCCGGATCACGGGGGCGAGACCCTCGGTCGCCTCGTCGAGGATCAGAAGCCGCGGGTTGGTCATCAGCGCCCGCCCGATGGCCAGCATCTGCTGTTCGCCCCCCGACAATGACGCGGCCTTCTGGTCCTGGCGTTCGACAAGGCGGGGAAAGAGCTGGCCCACGGCCTTCATGTCCCAGCTGCCGGGGCGGGCCGCGG
>JALTNO010000463.1 GCA_027000645.1 Paracoccaceae bacterium
GCTATGTGACCGGCCGGCCCGGCTTTGACGGCTTTCCGAAGGTGGTCAACCCGGTGCCGCAGGAAAACATCTGCATTCTCGGCCTGCGTTCGGTCGATGCGGCCGAGCGCGCGGCGCTGGAGGGCAGCGTCATCCGCTATCACGACATGCGCGAGATCGACGAACGCGGCATTGCCAGGCCTCTTTCGGCCTTTCTGGAGAGGGTCGCCGCAGCGGGGGGAATGCTGCACCTGTCGCTGGACGTGGATTTCCTCGATCCGATGGTGGCGCCGGCGGTGGGGACCACCGTGCCCGGCGGCGCCACCGTGCGCGAAGGGCATCTGGTGATGGAGATGGTCTGCGACAGCGGACTTCTGACCTCGCTGGATCTGGTGGAGCTCAACCCGTTTCTGGACGAACGCGGCCGCACGGCGCAGCTGATGGTGGATCTTGCCGCCTCGGCGCTGGGGCGGCGCGTGTTCGACCGCCCGACAAGGAGTTACCTGTCATGACGCTATCATCGAGCAAGGCTCTGGTGCCTTTCGTGTCCGTCGATCACATGATGCAGCTGATCCACCGGATCGGGGTGGAGCCGATGTTGCGCGGGCTCGCGGACTATATCGAGGCGGATTTCCGGCGCTGGGAAAGCTTCGACAAGACCCCGCGCGTGGCCTCTCATTCCCCGGTCGGGGTGATCGAGCTGATGCCGATCTCGGATGGCGAGGCCTACGGGTTCAAATATGTCAACGGCCATCCGAAGAACACGCGCGAGGGGCTTCAGACCGTGACCGCCTTCGGACTTCTGGCCGATGTGGCAACGGGCTATCCGGTGCTGTTGACGGAAATGACCCTGCTGACCGCGATGCGCACGGCGGCGACCTCGGCCATGGTGGCGAAATGGCTGGCGCCCCGGCAGGCGCAGTGCATGGCGATGATCGGCAACGGGGCGCAGGCCGAATTCCAGGTGCTGGCGATGAAGGCGGTCTGCGGAGTGCAACGGGTGCGCTTTTACGACATCGACCCGGACGCCACCGAAAAATGCGCCCGCAACCTTGTCGGGCAGGGGGTCGAGGTGATCCGCTGCCGCAGCAGGGAAGAGGCGATCGAGGGCGCGCAGATCATCACCACCTGCACCGCCGACAAGCAGTATGCCACGATCCTGACCGACAACATGGTGGGCGCGGGCGTGCATATCAACGCCATCGGCGGCGACTGCCCCGGCAAGACCGAGCTGGCGCCGGCCATCCTGCACCGCGCGGACATCTTCGTGGAATATGCGCCCCAGACCCGGATCGAGGGCGAGATCCAGCAGCTTGCCTCCGACCATCCGGTGACCGAGTTCTGGGAGGTGGTCTGCGGCCGGGCGCCGGGGCGGCGCAGCGAGCAGCAGATCACGCTGTTCGACAGCGTGGGCTTTGCCATCGAGGATTTCAGCGCCCTGCGCTATGTGCGCGACCGGCTGCCGGGGACGGGGCTGTTCCTGCAGCTCGACCTGCTGGCCGACCCGGACGATCCGCGCGACCTGTTCGGCATGTTGCAGCGTGCCGCGCCGGCCCCGTCGGCGGCCTGACGGGCGGGCTCAGCGCAGCGATTTCTCGATTCGGTCGAGCGTCTCCATCGCCGGCAGCGCCTGGGCGACCGAGCTGTTCGGTTCGCGCCCCTCGCGGATGGCGGCGATGAACTCGCGGTCGGCCAGTTCGATCCCGTTCGAGGAAACCGCCACCCCCGACAGGTCGATCTGCCGGTCGTGGCCGTCGAAAAGATCGTCGTAACGGGCCACATAGGTGCCGTTGTCGCAGATATAGCGGAACCAGGTGCCGAAAGGGCCGTCATTGTTGAAGCTCAGCGACAGTGTGCACAGCGCGCCCGTGGGCGCCTTCATGCCGATGGTCATGTCCATGGCGATGCCCAGCTCCGGGTGGGGCGGCCCCTGCAGGCCGAATACCTGCACGGGCGCGCTGCCGGTCTGATACTGGAACAGGTCCACCGTGTGGCAGGCGTGGTGCCACAGCAGGTGGTCGGTCCATGTGCGGGGCTCTCCCTTGGCATTGGTGTTGGAGCGGCGGAAGAAATAGGTCTGCACGTCCATCTGCTGGATGGTCAGCTCTCCCGCCCGGATCTTCTGGTGGATCCACTGATGCGACGGGTTGAAGCGGCGCACATGGTCCACCATCGCCACGAGGCCGGTTTCCTTTTGCGCCTGGACCACGGCGCGGGCATCGGCCAGCGAGTCGGCCATGGGAATTTCGCAAAGCACATGCTTGCCCGCGCGCAGGCAGGCGATGGTCTGCTGCGCGTGCAGGGGGGTGGGGGTGGCCAGGATCACCGCGTCCACATCGGCGCGCGCGAGAGCCTCGTCCAGATCCTTCGTCGCATGGGGAATGCCGCGGGCGGCGGCGAAGCCTTCGATGTCGTCGGGTGGACCGCCGACGACCGAGGTGACCGTCACCCCTTCGATAGCCTCCAGCGCGTCAAGGTGCTTTGTCCCGAATGCGCCGGCCGCGCCGGCGACGCACAGTCTGATCATCTCCACCTCCGGGCGGTTGAGCGGTGCGGTTGATCCGTTCGGGGCCACTCCTATCAGCCGCGCGGTGGGGCGGCAATTCACACTGCCGGCGCGGGGTTTGAAAAATGTTAGAGCATGTCGGGCATGCTCTACTGCGAGGATGCGCCGCAGACCGCCCGGATCCGTGCCAGCAGCCGCTCCTGCGAGGGCGTCGGCAGCCAGTTGCGGCGCGTGGTCAGGCCGATGGGGCGGGCGCTGTCGGGCAGGTCGATGTCGAGCGCGCACAAAAGGCCCAGCTTTTCCTCGACCGCCATCTGGCGGCGCGACATGATGGTGACGTAATCGCCCCGCATCATCAGCCCGCGCACCATCGCCAGCGAACTGGACACGACCCGCACCGGCGTCTCGGGCAGATCGGGAATCCCGAGATGTTCGAACAGGTAGCTGCCCGAGGGGGTGTCGCGCGGCGGCGCGATCCAGGGGAAATCCAGCGTGTCGCGCAGGCTCAGCCCGCGGCGCCCGGCCAGTGGGTGGTGCACCGATGCGACCACGGACAGCCTGTCGGAAAACAGCGCCTCCTGTTCGATGTCGTCGGTGGGCGGCGGGTCGCGCAGGGCGCCGAGGATGACGTCGATCTCGCCGTGGCGCAGCTCGCGCAGCAGGCGGTCATAGGGACCGTCCACGCATTGCACCTGCACGCGCGGGCCGCTTTCGCCCAGAAAGGCGTCGATGGCCGCGGGCAGAAGCAGGCTGCGCGACAGCGGCAGCGTGCCGATCACGATGCGCGTCGAATCGCGGCCCAGATGGGCGCCGACCTCGAACATCCCCTGCCGGATTTCCGAAATCGCCAGGCGGGCGTTCAGCGCCAGGGCCTCGGCCGCCGGGGTCAGCGAGATGCCGCGGCGGGCGGGTTCGAACAGGACCAGCCCGGTCAGCTGTTCCAGGTCGCGGGCGGCGCGCTGCACGGCGGGCTGGCTGACGCCCAGAAGGCGGGCGGCGTGGGAAAAGCTGCCGGCCCGGGCGATGGCGATCAGCGCCCGCAGCTGGACCGTGGTCAGCATCCGGTGAAAGCCCGCCCGCCGCGGCCGCCCCTGCCGCGCCGCGCGGCGCAGGGCCTGGGCCTCGCCGGTCTTGAGAAAGTCCAGCATCCGCCCCACGCGATGACCGAAAAGCGCGCCCGGGGGGGTGGCGAACATGCCTTCGGGGCGGCGCTCGAAAAGTTGCGCGCCCAAGCTCCTTTCAAGCCGCCCCACCGCCTGGGTGACGGCAGGCTGCGAAAGATGGACCCTTTCGGCGGCCAGCGCCACCCGCCGGGTCCGCAGGACCTCGTGAAAGGCCTGAAGGTGCCGCAGGTTCGGCATTTCGGGGATCAAGGCCGGGGCTCCGTCGCTTTGGATTGCCCATCCTCTAACAAGAACCAATGCCGGATGCCAGCAATCCAACTGGCCGGTTGCGGGGTTCGGGCGCTAGGTTCGGGTCGGTTGAACGCTTCTTTCCGGGCAGGTGACGGCATGGACCCCGACTGGCTCTGTTTCCACCCGAACCCGCGCAAGCCGCGGTTCCGCCTGCCCGCGGGCGCGGTGGATGCCCATTGTCACGTCTTCGGCCCGGCCGCGCGCTTTCCCTTCGCGCCCGAGCGCAAGTACACCCCCTGCGATGCCGGCAAGGAGGCGCTGTTCGCGCTGCGGGACCATCTGGGATTTGCGCGCAACGTTATCGTGCAGGCCAGCTGTCACGGCCGCGACAACCGGGCGCTGCTGGATGCGTTGCGCACGGCTGGCGATCGCGCCCGCGGCGTGGTCAGTCTCGATCCCGCCACCTCGGACGCCGATCTGCGCGCGATGGACGAAGCCGGCGTGCGCGGGGTGCGGTTCAACTTCCTGCGCCGGCTGGTGGATGCCCCCCCGACAGAGGAATGCCTCTCGATCGCCCGCCGCATCGCGCCGCTGGGCTGGCACGTGGTGGTCTATTTCGAGGCCGCCGACCTGCCCGGTCTGGAGCCCTTCCTGAAAAGCCTGCCGACCCCGGTGGTGGTCGATCACATGGGCCGGCCCGAGATCGGCAAGGGGCCGGACCATCCCGGTTTCCGGGCCTTCCTCCGGTTTGTGGAAAACAACGATCATGTCTGGACCAAGGTGACATGCCCCGAAAGGCTGACCGTGCAGGGGCCGCCCTATGACGACGTGGTGCCCTTTGCCTGCGCCGTGGTCGAGCGCTTCCCCGACCGCGTCCTGTGGGGTACCGACTGGCCGCACCCGAACATGAAATCGCACATGCCCGATGACGGCGACCTGGTGGATTTCATTCCCCGCATCGCGCCGAGCCCGGTCGTGCAACGCAAGCTTCTGGTGGACAACCCGATGCGGCTCTACTGGAGTTGAACCGCTGACAAGAGGAGGAAGGCGACATGGAACACCCCGTTGACGGGCCCCGGTTCGATCATCGCCAGCACATTCCCGGCACCACCATCTTCGACGGGCGGATGGCGATGAGGGGCTATGCGCTCAACAAGATGTGCTATTCCTTCAACCGCAAGGAAAACCGCGAGGCCTTCGTCGCCGACGAGGAAGCCTACATGGAGAAATACGGCCTGAACGAGGCGCAGAAACAGGCCGTGCGCGAGCGCGACGTGCTGGCCATGATCGCGGCGGGGGGGAACATCTACTACCTTGCCAAGCTGGCCGGCATCTTCCGGCTGTCGGTGCAGGATCTGGGCGCCATGCAGACGGGCATGACGGTCGAGGAATTCAAGCGCAAGCTTCTGGAGGCGGGGAAGGGCTGATGGCACGGATTCTGGGCGGCATATCGACTTCGCACATTCCCGCGGTGGGCAACGCGATCGCCAACAACCTGCAGGACGATCCCTACTGGAAGCCCTTCTTCGACGGCTACCCGCCGATCCACGCCTGGCTGGCCGAGCACAGGCCGGACGTGGTCATCAACATCTACAACGATCACGGGCTGGGGTTCTTCCTGGACCAGATGCCCACCTTCGCCATCGGCGCGGCGCATGAATACCGCAACGAGGACGAGGGCTGGGGGATCCCGCAGCTCGACCCGTTCCCCGGCTTTCCCGAGCTGAGCTGGCACATCATCGAATCGATGGTGGCCGATGAATTCGACATCACCTCGTGCCAGGAACTGCCGGTGGACCACGGTTTCGTGGTTCCGATGCAGCTGTTCTGGCCCGGTGCGCCGCACAACCCGGACATGCCGCGCGCCATTCCGGTTTCGGCCAATACCGTGCAGCACCCGATCCCGACCCTGCGGCGGGCGCTGAATTTCGGCCGCGCGCTGCGCAAGGCGGTGCTCGGCTGGCCCGAGGATATCAAGGTGGTGGTGCTGGGCACCGGCGGGCTGAGCCACCAGCTGGACGGCGAGCGCGCCGGTTTCATCAACCCCGAATTCGACCGCTACTGCCTTGAACACATCGTCCACGACCCAGACAGGCTGACGCGGATCACCCGCATGGAGCTGGTCGAGAAGGCCGGCGCGCAGGGCACGGAATTCCTCATGTGGATGATGATGCGGGGGGCGCTGGGCGACAATGTGCGCGAGGTGACGCGCAACTATCACATTCCCATCTCGAACACCGCTTCGGGGACGCTGCTGCTGGAATGCATCGAATGAGATCCTCCCGCCGTGCCGGGGGGCGCTGACGGGCGGCGCTCAGTCTTTTGCGCCGGTCCTGACGTCCTCGATCTTCGGCCTGTCATGGGGATAGACGAGACCGGCCGAGATCACCAGCTTGGCGGCGTCCTCGAGGCTCATGTCCAGTTCGATCACGTCTTCGACCGGCACGAACAGCAGAAAGCCCGAGGTCGGGTTCGGCGTGGTCGGAAGGAACACGCCGACCAGCCCGTTGGCGGCTCCGGCGCGGTGCGAGACTTCGCCACGCGCGGGGGCCGAGATGAAGCCGATCGCCCAGATGCCCTTGCGCGGGTACTGGATCAGGCAGGCCTTCTCGAAATTCCGTTCCGACTGGGCAAAGACGGTTTCGGAGATCTGCTTGATCCCGGAATAGATCGAGCGCACCACCGGCATCCGGTCCACGAGGCTTTCGGCAAAGCGGATCAGCGAGCGCCCGATAAGCCCCTTGGCGATCCAGCCGATGAAGACCGTGAAGACGAGGAAGATCAGCACGCCCACGCCGCGCAGGTTGACGCCGATATAGGTTTCGGGCTGGAACGGTTCGGGCACGAAGGGCAGAACCATGCCGTCGATCCAGCCGATCACCGTCCAGATCAGCCACATGGTCAGCCCGACCGGTGCGATGACCACGATGCCGGTCAGGAAGGAGGCCCGCAGGCTGCCCCACAGACCGCGTTTGCGCGCGGGTTCCTCGAAGGGGTCGTTTTCCGATTGCCCGGTCATGGTACCTCGCGAATTCCTGCGTCTGGCAACCTAAGCTCTTTGCCCGATTGCGACAATGGGCGAATGGCGCGTGCGACGTTGACGCGCTCAGAGCCCGGTCAGGGCCATTGCGATCTGCGCTGCCAGGCGGGCATTGTTGCGCACCAGTGCGATATTGGCTGTCAGCGACCGTCCATCCGTGCGTTCGAATATCTCCTGCAGGAGGAAGGGCGTCACCGCCTTGCCCGTGATCCCCAGACTGTCCGCCCGGGCCTGGGCGGCGGCGATGACGGGGGCAAGAGTGCTGGCCGGTATCTCGTCGGCTGCCGGGATCGGGTTGGCCACCAGCTGGCCGCCCGGCAGCCCCATCGCGCGGCGCAGCGCGTGGGCGCGGGCGATGGTTTCGGGCGCGTCCATCCTCAGCGGCGCCTTCAGCCCCGAATCGGCCGACCAGAAGGCGGGGAAGGCGTCCTGCCGGTAGGCGATGACCGGCACGCCCAGCGTCTCCAGCACCTCCAGCGTTTTCGGCAGGTCCAGAATCGCCTTGGCGCCCGCGGCGACCACCGTCACCGGCGTCTGCGCCAGTTCGTGCAGATCGGCCGAGATGTCGAAACTGGTTTCGGCGCCCCGGTGCACGCCGCCGATGCCGCCGGTGGCGAAGACCTCGATCCCGGCGATCCGGGCGGCGATCATCGTCGCGGCCACCGTGGTCGCGCCGGTGCCGCCGGTGGCGAGGCAGGCGGCCAGATCGGCGCGGCTGAGCTTGGCCACCTCCCCAGCCCGGCCCAGCGCCTGCAGCTCCTGGCGTTCCAGCCCGATGTGAAGCCGCCCCTCGATCACCGCCACCGTGGCGGGCACCGCGCCGGCATCGCGGATGTCCCGTTCGATCTGCCGAGCGACCTCGACATTGCGGGGCCAGGGCATCCCGTGGGTGATGATGGTGCTTTCCAGCGCCACCAGCGGCGCGCCACGGGTGCGGGCCGCGCGGGCCTCGGCGGAAAAGGTCAGCTCGATCATGGCGGGGTTTCTCCCGAGACATGGGTCGCGGCCGCCCGCAGCGCGCGCGACAGGGCGGTTTCCGGGTCGGCGCCGGCCAGTTCGGCGGCAATATGGGCGGCCATGAAGGTGTCGCCTGCGCCGGTGACGCGGCTCGCCCGGACCTTGGGCGGGGGAAGGCTCAGCACGTGCTCTGCCGCCGCCAGCGCGGCCGGGCGGGGACCGTCGGTGACCAGAACCCGCCGCGCGCCGCGCTCCAGCAGGCCCTGCGCGGCCTCCTGCGCGTGGACGAATTCGCGCCCGGCCAGGATCCCGGCCTCTTCGCGGTTGAGGTAGAGCGTCGCGCGGGCATGGGTCAGGAAGGGGCGCAGCCTTTCGGCCTTTCCGGGTGAGGCCGGTGCCACGCGCAGATCGGCGGCGGCGAAGGCGGGGCTGCGGGCGATGTCCTCCAGCCGCGCCTGCGTCAGGTTCCCGTCCAACGCGACGATCCCTTCGAAAGGGGCGTCGGGGCGGCCCAGCGGCCCGTGGATCAGGGGATGCAGGACATGATCGCCGGCCGCCTCCAGCGAACGGGCATCGGCAATCGCCGCGACCAGCCCGTTCGCCCCCTCGATCGCCATGTAGCGGTCGGTGGGCAGGTGGCCGGAACGATGGATGTGGTCGGTCACCATGCCCAGCCGGGTGCAGATGGAGATCAGCTCGTCCCCCTCGGCGTCGCGCCCGACGGCGGACAGCAGCACGGGCCTCAGCCCGAACCGTGCCAGGGTCATGGCGATGTTCAGGGCCACGCCGCCGGGGCGCCGGGTGATACGGCCCGGCACGTCCGCTCCCTGCCGCATGTGGCCGGTCGTGTGGCCGATCACGTCCCACAGGACGCTGCCGATGCACAGGACGGAGGGGGATTCGGCGGCATTCATGGCCGCTCTTGTGCCGTCTGCCCGGCGCCCCGGC
>JALTNO010000464.1 GCA_027000645.1 Paracoccaceae bacterium
GCGCGAAGATCTCCGGCGGCACCTCGGTCCCGCTGTGCGGAAAGGCCAGGATGAGCGGGCTTTCACCCCGTTCGACCGCAATCATGCCGCGGCCTCCACCAATGCGCCGCCACGCACCATCTCTGCCGCCCGCGCGATATCGGGGGCAAGGTAGCGGTCGCGGTCGAGCGGAGCCACCTCCTGCCGCAGCCGGGCGATCACCCGGCGCAGCGGCGCAGAGGTCTTCAGCGGTGCGCGGACCTCGATCCCGGCGGCGGCGCACAGCGCCTCGACCCCGAGGATCACCGAAAGGTTCCGCGCCATCCGCCGCAGCCGGTACGCCCCGTGCGCAGCCATGCTCACGTGATCCTCCTGATTGGCCGAGGTCGGCGTGCTGTCGGTCACGCAGGGATTGGCAAGGTGCCTGTTCTCGCTCATCAGCGCGGCGGTGGTCACCTCGGCGATCATGAAGCCCGAGTTCAGCCCCGGATCGGGGGTGAGAAAGGGCGGCAGGTCGTGGCTGAGCGCAGGATCGACCATGAGCGCCACCCGGCGCTGCGCAATGGCGCCGATCTCGGCCAGCGCCAACGCAATCTGGTCGGCGGCGAAACCCACCGGCTCGGCATGGAAATTGCCGCCCGACACGATCCGCCCCTCCCCCGCCAGAACCAGCGGGTTGTCGGTGACGGCATTGGCCTCGATCTCGAGCGTGCGGGCGGCCATGTCGATCACGTCCTTCGCGGCCCCGACCACCTGCGGCTGGCAGCGGATGCAGTAGGGATCCTGCACCCGCGCGTCACCGTCGCGGTGGCTTTCGCGGATCTCGCTGCCCGCCATCAGCGCCCGCATCCGCGCGGCCACCTCGATCTGGCCGGGATGGCCGCGCAGTTCATGGATTTCCTCGACCAGCGGTGCGGTCGATCCCATGATCGCATCGGTGCTCATCGCCGCGATGACGGTGGAGTTCTCCACCGCGCGCCGGGCCTCGAACAGCCCGACCAGCGCGCAGGCGGTGGAAAACTGGGTCCCGTTGATGAGCGCCAGCCCCTCCTTCGGCCCCAGCACCACGGGTTCGAGCCCCGCCCGCTCCAGTGCCGCCGCGCCCGGCATCACCTCGCCGCCGACCTCGGCCTCGCCCGCGCCGATCATCACCGCCGCCATGTGCGCCAGCGGCGCCAGATCCCCCGACGCCCCGACCGAGCCCTGGTGCGGCACCACCGGCGTCACGCCCCGCGCCAGCATGGCCTCGATCAGCGCGCAGATCTCCCACCGCACGCCCGAGGCCCCGCGCCCCAGCGACAGCAGCTTCAGCACCATCATCAGCCGGGTGGTCGGGCGGTCCAGCGCCTCGCCCACGCCACAGCAATGAGACAGGATCAGGTTTTCCTGAAGCTTCGCCGTGTCCGCCGGGGCAATCTTGCGGCTGGCCATCTTGCCGAAGCCGGTGTTGACGCCATAGACCGGCGCCTCGCCCGCAGCGGCCCGTGCTACCTGCGCGGCCGCGGCCTCGACACCCGGTCGTGCCGCCGGATCCAGCATGACCGCCAGTTCCTCGCGCCAGATTCGTTCCAGTCGGGCCAGCGTCACGGCCCCCGGTGTCACGATCATCCCTTCCCTCCGAAAATTCGCCGGTTGAGCGGGTTGAAACCGATGCGATAGGCAAGCTCCGCCGGTTCCCCGACATCCCAGATCGCCAGATCCGCCCGCATTCCCGGCGCGACCGAGCCGACATCCCGCAACCCGAGCGCCCTCGCCGCGTGACAGGTCACGCCGGCCAGCGCCTCGGCCGGGGT
Organism: Paracoccaceae bacterium; assembly: GCA_027000645.1. Classification (GTDB taxonomy): domain Bacteria; phylum Pseudomonadota; class Alphaproteobacteria; order Rhodobacterales; family Rhodobacteraceae; genus Jhaorihella. The sequence continues at coordinate 1,773 of JALTNO010000464.1, forward strand.
CAGTCCGAACAGGGTGCAGCCCATGTTCATGGCCAGCAACAGCGAGGTCATGGGCGAAGAGCCGGGATTGCAGTCGGTGGCCAGCGCCATTGCCACCCCGTGGGCACGAAACGCGGCAACCGGAGGCCGCCGTGTTTCGCGCAAGGTGTAGAAGGCACCGGGCAGCAACACGGCAACGGTCCCCGCGGCCGCCATGGCACGGGCGTCGGCCTCGGTCGCGTATTCGAGGTGATCGGCCGACAACGCCCCGTATCGCGCCGCCAGCGCCGCCCCGCCCAGATGCGAGAGCTGCTCGGCATGAAGCTTCACCGGCAGGCCCAGTTCGCGCGCAAGCTCGAACACCCGCGCGATCTGATCGGGCAGGAAGGCCATCCCCTCGCAGAACCCGTCCACCGCATCCACGAG
>JALTNO010000465.1 GCA_027000645.1 Paracoccaceae bacterium
ATGCCATCAACGACGAAATGCCGGCGGAGCTGGCCGAGGCGGTCGCCCGCGCCGACGCCGACCCGGACGTGCATGTCATGATCCTGTCCGGGCGGGGCCGGGCCTTCTGTGCCGGATACGACCTGGCTTATTACGCCGAAGGAAACGGCGCGGGAGAGGTGACCCAGCCGATGCCGTGGGACCCGGTCAGGGACTATCGCTTCATGTGGGCCAATACCCGGCATTTCATGTCGGTCTGGAACGCCATGAAACCGGTGATCTGCAAGGTTCACGGGGTGGCCGTGGCCGGGGGATCGGACATCGCGCTTTGCGCCGACATCACGATCATGGCGGACGATGCACTCATAGGGTACATGCCGGCGCGGGTCTGGGGATGCCCCACGACGGCGATGTGGGTCTATCGGCTCGGCCCCGAGAAGGCCAAGCGGATGCTGTTCACCGGAGACAAGATCACCGGACGCGAAGCGGAAGAGATGGGGCTGGTGCTCAAGGCGGTGGCGGCAGAAGATCTGGACGACGAAACCGAAAGACTCGCGGCAAGGATGGCAAGCGTTCCGATCAATCAGCTGGCCATGCAGAAAATGGTCATCAACCAGGCGATCGAGCAGCTCGGGCTCATGCAGACGCAGCGGCTCGCCACGATCTTCGACGGCATTTCCCGGCACAGCCCCGAGGGGATCAACTTCAAGACGCGGGCCGAAAGGGTCGGATGGAAGCAGGCCGTCAGCGAACGGGATCAGGGGACATGGGACTGGACGACGAACAGCCCCCTGCCCGGCACCAACCGCTGAAGCGGCGGGCCGAAGCGCGCGGGCACGGTCATTCCCCGCGGCTTTCCTCTCCGGCCGCTCACATCCGGGCAAGAAGCTCCGCGTGGCGGGCGGTGTAGGCGTTTCGCACCTCGACAGGGGGGCGAAGGCGGATATCCAGCCCCTCGAACAGCGCGCGATCGGGGCGGCCGAAAAATCTGTCGGCCTCGGCCTCGGTGAAGCCGGCGATGCGGGTCGCCTCCATCCAGGCGCTAATGCGGTCGGCCTTCTTGATCTGCTTCTTCGTCCGGGCCGGCAGGGCGGCCGGCAGGCCGAAGCGGATGTGGATGGCGGCACTCAGGCGCACCTCCAGTTCGCCGTATCCGGGGCCTACCGCCGCCTTGACCGGCGAGATCATGTCACCGATCACGTATTCGGGGGCATCGTGCAGCAACGCCGCCAGCCGCCACCTTGCCGGGGCAGCCGGTGCGATACGGCCGAAAAGTTCTTCGACCAGCAGCGAATGCTCGGCCACCGAATAGGCGAAATCGCCCATGGTCTGGCCGTTCCAGCGGGCAACGAAGGCCAGCCCGTGGGCAATGTCCTCGATCTCGATGTCCACCGGCGTCGGATCGAGAAGGTCCAGCCTGCGCCCCGACAGCATCCGTTGCCATGCCCGCGTTTGTGTTGCCATTTTGTCACCACCTGGGTCGGTTGCCATGTTTTCGCCACATTTCAGGCGCATCTTGAGACCGCACGGATCACGAGTTGCCGACAGGGTGTGACGCGCACCCCGCGGTTTGCAAGAGGCCGTCGTGACCACGGCATGATGGCCAGTGAAGGGGGTGCGCTTCCTCCTCCCGGCGCGCTCCCTTCAAACCGCAATCACTAGATTTGGTGCGCCCCATGTTCAAGCGCTTCCCTGTCATTCCTGCCGCTTTCTGAATCGCCGCCACCGGCCCGCGCCGGCCCGAAACCGGCCGGCAGAGCTCGGGCAGGCCGAACCGCTGTGGCCAATGAGCCACGCGCCCGCCGAGGCATGTGCCTTCGCCGCCCCCGACCGCGGAGGAACCTCGTTGCCGTTGGCGCCGATGAGTGCTAGGGCCAGCGAAATCCCGACAGCAAGCGCAACGGAGCGACAGATGACCGCCGATTACATCGTCAAAGACATTTCCCTGGCCGGGTTCGGCCGCAAGGAGCTTGAGATTGCAGAAACCGAGATGCCGGGGCTGATGGCCTTGCGCGAGGAATACGGCGACAGCAAGCCGCTTGCCGGCGCGCGCATCGCTGGCAGCCTGCACATGACGGTGCAGACCGCGGTGCTGATCGAGACGCTGGTGCATCTGGGTGCGGAAGTGCGCTGGGCCAGCTGCAACATCTTCTCGACCCAGGACCATGCGGCCGCCGCCATTGCCGAGGCCAGCATCCCGGTCTTTGCCGTCAAGGGCGAGACGCTGGAGGAATACTGGGATTATTGCGACCGCATCTTCCAGTTCGAGGACGGCGCCAACATGATCCTCGACGATGGAGGCGACGCCACGCTCTACATCCTGCTGGGGGCTCGGGTGGAAGAGGGCGAAACCGACCTGATCGCCAACCCGGATTCGGACGAGGAAGTCGCCCTGTTCAACCAGATCCGCAAGCGGATGGCGGCAAGCCCCGGCTGGTTCGTGCAGCAGCGCCACAAGATCAGGGGCGTGACCGAGGAAACCACCACCGGCGTGCATCGCCTCTACCAGATGATGGAGAAGGGCCAGCTGCCCTTCCCGGCGATCAACGTCAACGATTCCGTCACCAAGTCGAAATTCGACAACAAGTATGGCTGCCGCGAAAGCCTGGTGGACGGGATCCGGCGGGCCACCGACGTGATGCTGGCAGGCAAGGTCGCCGTGGTCTGCGGCTATGGCGACGTGGGCAAGGGCTCGGCCGCCAGCTTGCGCGGCGCCGGTGCGCGGGTGAAGGTGACCGAGGTCGATCCGATCTGCGCGCTGCAGGCGGCGATGGACGGCTTCGAGGTCACCACGCTTGAGGACGAGGCGGCTACGGCGGACATCTTCATCACCACCACCGGCAACCGCGACGTGATCCGTATCGAGCACATGCGCGAGATGAAGGACATGGCCATCGTCGGCAATATCGGCCATTTCGACAACGAGATTCAGGTGGCCGCGCTGAAGAACCACAAGTGGACCAACATCAAGGACCAGGTGGACATGATCGAGATGCCCTCGGGCAACCGGATCATCCTGCTGAGCGAAGGGCGGCTGCTGAACCTCGGCAATGCGACGGGGCACCCGTCCTTCGTGATGTCGGCCAGCTTCACCAACCAGGTTCTGGCGCAGATCGAGCTGTTCACCCGCGGCGATTGCTACGAAAACAAGGTTTACGTTCTGCCCAAGCATCTGGACGAGAAGGTGGCGCGGCTGCATCTGGCCAAGGTCGGGGCGAAACTGACGAAGCTGACCCCCGAGCAGGCGGAGTATATCGGCGTCAGCCCCGAAGGCCCGTTCAAGCCCGAGCATTACCGTTACTGACCTGTCGTTGCCGCCCCGGTGCCCGGGGGCGCGCCGGGCGGCGCTCTCTGCCGCAGTATCGAACATCCGACCCGTCCGGCCCGGGGGCCGGGCGGGATTTTTCCTTGTTCGGTTGGCGGGCATCGTTAAGGTCTTTCTGTCAGCAAGGTTAATTCATCGGGAACCTGAAGGGAGGATTTCATGGGTAGACGGGACGAATTGATTGAGAGATATGCCGACGATCTGCGGAACAAGTGCGGGATGGAGCCGGACATGGACCTGCTGACCAAGGTCACGATCGGCTGCGGGCCTTCGATCTATGACGCGGACGCCTCGACCGTGGCGGCAACGCAGGAGGGCGAGCTGGAAACGGTCAAGAACAACTTCCTGATCAAGAAGCTGGGGCTGGAGGACGGCCCGGAACTGATGGAAGCGATCGACAAGGCGATCGATACCTATGGCCGCTCGGAGCGGAACAAGTATCGCGCAGTGATCTACTACATGCTGGTCAAGCATTTCGGCAGGGAATCGGTTTACGGCTGATCCCCCGCGCGGCCGGAGGGGGCCAGCCCCCTCTGGGCCTGCGGCCCATTCACCCCCGGAGTATTTTCTGCGAGATGAAGAGCCGGCTTCAGGGCAGCAGGATGGTGCTGCCAGTGGTTTCGCGCGCCTCCAGCGCCCGGTGTGCCTGGGCCACCTGATCGAGCGGGAAACGCTGGCCGATGCGGATGACCACGTCGCCCGACAGGACCTTGTCGAACAGCCGTCTTGCCATGGCCTGGCAGGTTTCCTGTTCGGCGATATGGGTAAACAGGGTGGGCCGCGTGATCTTGAGCGATCCCTTCTGCGCCAGCGTGGCAAGGCTGAAGGGGGGTACCGGCCCCGAGGCGTTGCCGAAGGAAATCATCATCCCCAGCGGTTTGAGGCTGTCGAGCGAACCTTCGAAGGTGTCCTTGCCGACCGCGTCCATGACCACGTCAACGCCCTTGCCTCCGGTAAGTTCCCGCACCTTTTCGGCAAAGTTTTCCTTGCGGTAGTTGATGCAGTGCGCAGCCCCGTGTTCGAGTGCCAGCGCGCATTTCCTGTCGGTGCCGGCGGTGCCGATCAGGGTGATACCTTCCGAGCGGGCCCATTGGCAGGCAATCAGGCCGACGCCCCCTGCGGCGGCATGGAACAGGACGGTGTCGCCGCGCCGGATCGGCGTGGTGCGGTCGAAGAGGTATTCCACCGTCAGCCCCTTGAGCATCATCCCGGCGGCGGTTTCGAAATCGATCCCGTCAGGCAGCGGGCAGACCTGGGCCGCCGGCATCACCCGTGCCTGCGCATAGGCGCCCGGGACCCCTGCCGCATAGGCGGCCCGGTCGCCCGGTTTGAGGTGGGTCACCCCTTCGCCCACGGCCTCGATCACGCCGGCGGCCTCCATGCCCATCGGGCTGGGCAATTGCACGGGGTAGAGTCCGGTGCGCAGGTACACGTCGATGAAGTTCAGCCCGCAGGCCTGGTGGCGGATGCGCACCTCTCCGGGTCCGGGATCGCCCAGGGGCCAGTCTTCGAGTCGGAGCACCTCGGGACCGCCGGTTTCGTGGATCACCACCGTTCTTGCCGTATCGGTCATTGCCGTCCTCCTTGACCTTGTGCGAAGCTTTCGGGCGGATCATGCCGGTTTTTCCGGCGCTGTCCATGGGCGATGCCCTGAAACATCGCCCATTGCCCGGGGTCAGCCGCGGTCCTCGCGCAGCGCCTGCAGCATCGCGGGCGAGGCAAAGCCGTCGGGGACCAGTCCGCGCGCCTTCTGCCATCTGCGCAGCGCATCGATGGTCAGCGGTCCGATGCGCCCGTCGATGCCCTGGGTGTCGAAGCCCAGTTCGGTGAGGCGTGCCTGCAGCTCGGTCCGTTCGTCATGGCCGAGCGCCCGAACATCGCGGGGCCAGCCCTGCCGGATGGGGCCGCCCCCCATCAGCCGGTCGCCCAGGTGCCCGACGGCGATCACATAGGCGTCGGCCGGGTTGTAGCTTTCGAGAACCGCGAAATTGGGGAAGATCATGAAGGCCGCGCCGCGGTGCCCGCCCGGCAGCAGGATCGAGGCGGGGCCGTGATCCGGCACCGGCCTGCCATCCATGCCCAGAACGCCCAGCCGCGCCCATTCCGAGGGCGACCGGGTGATCTTCCGGTCCGCCTGCAGGTAGTCGAAATCTTCCGGCAGGGTCACTTCGACCCCCCAGGGCTGCCCGTATGTCCAGCCGAAGCGGGCCAGATAGCGGGCGGTCGAGGCCAGCGCGTCGGTGGGATCGTCCGACCAGATGTCGCGGCGACCGTCGCCATCGAAATCCTCGGCGTAAAGAAGGTAGGATGTCGGCATGAACTGGGTGTGCCCCATGGCGCCGGCCCAGCTTCCGCGCAGGTTCTCGGGCGTGGTTTCGCCCTTTTGCAGGATGGTCAGCGCGGCGACGAGTTCGCTTTCGAAGAAATCCGCCCGGCGGCCATCGAAGGCCAGGGAGGCCAGTGCCTCGATCACGTTGGTTGAGCCGCGCCAGGACCCGTAGGCGCTTTCCAGCCCCCAGATGGCGGCCACGATCTGCTTTTCAACGCCGTAGCGGGATTCGATCGCATCCAGCGTGCGGGCATGTTTGCGCATCATGGCGCGGCCGTTGCGGATCCGGGCATCGGACACCGCCGTTTCGAGATATTCCCACAGCGTCCGGGCGAACTCGGATTGGTTTTCGTCGCGGCGGATGATGCCGGGATCATAGGACACGCCCCTGAAGGCGCGGTCGAGCACATCCTCGTCCAGGCCCAGCATCGCCGCCCGGTTGCGGAAATCGTCCAGCCATTCGCCGAACTCCTTGCCGGGAAGGGATGCGGGTATCGGAGTCATGCGGTCCTCGACGATTTCCGGTCGCGCAGGAGGGCGCAGAGACGTGCCGAAGGTCCCGCCCGCCTGCGCCGCCACGGCCCCGGCGGCGAATGCCAATGCCAGTATCAAGGCCCTTGCCATGGTATTGCCCCTTCGTCATGCCTCTCGGCCATCCTAGCGGCAAGACCACCCTTGGGAAAAGATGCGGGCATCCCCGGCGCGCAGGACCTTGCCGATCAGCGCCGCCGGCGCGCGGCTTTCCGCCTGAGCCTGTCCTTCTTGCGCGGGCCCGGGCCGGCCTTCCCCTTGCGGCGACCAGCGGGGCGCGGGGCGCGCGGCAGCGGCTTGTCCTCGATCGACAGAAGCTCCAGCTCGATCCCGCCGGTGACCGGCTGGGCCTCGACCAGGCGCACGGTGACGCGCTGGCCGATGGCGATGGTCAGCCCGGTATCCGCGCCCATGAGCGTGCCGGCCTCGCGGTCGAAATGGAAATATTCCCGCCCCAGAGACCGCACCGGGATCAGCCCGTCGGCCCCCGTCTCGTCCAGCTTCACGAAAGCTCCGAACCGGGCGATGCCGCTGATCCGGCCGGTGAATTCATTGCCGACCCGTTCGCTCAGATAGGCGGCGAGATAGCGGTCGGTGGTGTCGCGCTCGGCCATCATCGAGCGCCGCTCGGTGTCCGAGATATGTTCGGCGGTCTTGTCGAGCTGTTCGATTTCCTCCGGCGTCAACCCGTCGCTGCCCCAGCGATGCGCCGATATCAGGGCGCGATGCACGATCAGGTCGGCATAGCGCCGGATGGGCGAGGTGAAATGCGCGTAATTCGCCAGCGCCAGGCCGAAATGGCCGAAATTTTCCGGGCTGTAATAGGCCTGTTGCATCGAGCGCAGCGTGGACAGGTTGATCAGCTCGGCATCTTCCGTCCCGGCCGCCTGGTCGAGCAGCGCGTTCAGGTGGCGGGTCTGCAGCACCTGCCCCTTGGCCAGGGTCAGGCCGGCGGCCTGGGCGATCTCGCGCAGCGCCTCCAGCTTTTCGGGCGAGGGTTCCTCGTGCACCCGGAACAGAAGCGGCGAGCGTCTGGCGATCAGCGTCTCGGCCGCGCAGACATTGGCGAGGATCATGAATTCCTCGATCAGCCGGTGTGAATCGAGCCGCTCGCGGAAGTTCACGGAAACGACGTGGCCGTCCTCGGACAGGACGATCTTGCGCTCGGGCAGGTCCAGATCAAGCGGCTGGCGTTCCTCGCGGGCGCGGTCAAGGGCGCGCCAGGCGGCGTGAAGCGGCCTGAGAACCGGGTCGAGCAGCGGCTCGGTGCGCGCGTCCGGGTTGCCGTTAAGGGCCGCCTGCACCTGCCCGTAGGTCAGCGACGCGGCCGAGCGCATGAGGGCGCGCACGAAGCGGTGGTCCAGCTTGCGGCCCTCGGCGTCGATGCGGATGCGCACGGCGATGCAGGCGCGCGGCACGCCTTCGTGCAGCGAGCACAGATCCCCCGACAGGCGGTCGGGCAGCATCGGCACCACACGGTCGGGGAAATAGGTGGAATTGCCGCGCCTGCGTGCCTCGCGGTCCAGCGCGCTGCCGGGGCGGACGTAATGGGCCACATCAGCAATCGCCACCCAGATCACATGCCCGCCGGGATTGTCGGGGGCGTCATCCGGCCGCGCACAGCAGGCATCGTCATGGTCGCGCGCGTCCGACGGGTCGATGGTGATCAGCGGCAGCTCGCGCAGGTCTTCGCGCCCGTTCAGCCCGGCGGGCCGGCAGCGGTCGGCCTCGGCGAGCACCTCGGGCGGGAACTGGTCGGGAATGCCGTGCTGATGAATGGCGATCAGGGAAACCGCCCTGGGCGCCGACGGGTCGCCCAGCCGTTCGACCACGCGGGCGCGCGGCAGCCCCAGCCGCCCCTTGGGGCCGGCCTGTTCCGCCTCGACCAGTTCGCCGTCCTTCGCGCCGTGGCGGTCGGCCTCGGCCACCAGCCATTCGGTGGCGGCGGCCTTGTCCACCGGCACGATGCGCCCGCCTTCCGATCCGGCGCGAAAGATGCCCACCACCCGGCGCGGGCTGGTGCCGATGCGTCGGATCAGCCGGGCCTCGTAATTGTGGTCTTCCTCGTGCACGACCGTCAGGCGGGCAAGAATGCGGTCGCCTTCGCCCAGCGCCGGATCCGAGGCGCGCGGCACGATCAGGACGATCGGCTCGACCCCCTCGCCATGCCATTCCAGCGGCCGGGCGAACAGGTCGCCATCCGCGTTCGGCGCCTTGACCTGGAGCACCGATACCGGGGGCAGGCGGTCGGGGTCGCGATAGCTGCGCTTGCGCCGCTCCAGGTGCCCCTCGGCCTCAAGCTCTTTCAGCACCCGCTTGAGCTCGATACGATCGGCCCCCTTGATGCCGAAGGCCTTGGCGATGTCGCGTTTCGAGGTTCGGGTCGGGTGCGCCGCGATCCATTCGAGAATCTCGGCCTTGGAAGGGATGCGCGTCATGCGCCCCGCCTAGCAGAAGGTGCAGGAAAGGTCATGCGCAAAAACGACCCCGTCACGGGCCGGGCGGCGGCGTTCGCAGGTCCTCGGCCCGGTCCACATCGCTCAGCCGGTCCACCAGCACCACCCGCTGCCCCGGGAC
>JALTNO010000466.1 GCA_027000645.1 Paracoccaceae bacterium
CCGAACGGCGCCCATCCGGTAGCCTGCCCCGGTCAGGATGCGGGCATCGCGGGCGAAGCTGACCGGGTTGCACGAAACATGGGCAACCACCGGCACCCGCGCGCGGGCGATCAGGGCAATCTGCGCCTCGGCCCCGGCGCGGGGCGGGTCGATCACCACCGCGTCAAAGCGCGTCAGCTCGTCCGCGTCAAGGGGGCGGCGGAACAGGTCGCGCGCTTCGGTCGTGACCGGGCGCAGCCCATTGCAGTGGCGCCAGCCCCGGTCCAGCGCCGCCAGCATCTGTGCATCCGTCTCGACCGCGTGCACGCGGGCGCCTTCGGCCAGCGGCAGGGCGAAGGTACCGCAGCCGGCGAACAGGTCGGCGATGCGGGAGGCCTGCCCGACCGCTGCGCGCACCGCCTGCAGCAAGGCGGCCTCGCCATCGGCGGTGGCCTGCAGGAAGGCCCCGGGCGGCGGTACCACCCGCGCCCGGCCGAAGGTCTGCCATGGCGCCCGCCGGGTGGCGATGATCTCGTCCTCCCAGGCCAGGCGGGCAAGGTCGTGTCGCTCGGCCAGCCGCGCCAGGGCCTGGCGCCGCGGGCCGTCCAGAGCCTTGCCATTGCGCACGGCCACGTCCAGCCCGGCCTGCGAAAGCGTGGCGGTGACGGCAAGCTCGCCCTTGCGGCTGGCACCGGTGCGCGCCAGATCCTTGGCCACCGGCAATGCCGCCAGCAGTTCGGGTGCCAGCAGTCGGCAGCCGGAAATCTCGGCGATGCTGTCCGAGGCGCGCCCGTGAAACCCGACAATCGCCCCCTTCCTGGTGCGCCGCGCCGACAGGACCGCCCGCCGGCGCGACCCCGGGGGCGAGGTGTGAACGGGCAGGAAATCGGCCTCGATCCCCTGTGCAGCCAGGGCCGAGCGCACGGTTTCCACCTTCCACCGGGCGGTGAAATCCTCGGCCGCATGTTGCAGCCGGCAGCCGCCGCAGGTTCCGTAATGGCGGCAGGGCGGGCGTACCCGGTCCGACGAAGGCTGCTCGATTCGCACCTCGCGCAGAGTCGCGCCGTCAAGGATGCCGCTGACCGTCTCGCCCGGCAGGGTGCGGGGGATGCGGAGCCCCCCCTGCGCGATGCCGTCCGCGTGCCGGTCAAGCCGGAGGATGTCGAAGCGCTCTCTCATGCCGCCCTGATAGCGGCGCCCGCCCCGGCGGAAAAGACCCGAGGACGGACGGAGCCGGGGCGGGCGGTTGCACGGCCCGTGTCGCGCGACGCCCGGAACGCCGGTCGGGGCGAGACATGCGCCGGCCCCGGGGTGGCTCAGGGCGTGGTGCTGGCGGTGACGTAGTTCACGGACAGGTCGCGATCGGACAGGTGCCATTGCCAGCTGATCGGGTTGAACGCGAATCCCTTGCGGTCCACCGGCTCAAAGCCCGCCTGGCGCAGCAGGTCGTAGAGTTCGTCGGGGGTGATGAAGCGTGACCATTCATGGGTGCCGCGGGGCAGCCAGCGCATGATGTATTCGGCGCCGATGATGGCGGCGGCGAAGGATCTGGCGGTGCGGTTGATGGTCGAGCACAGATGCAGCCCGCCCGGTTTCACCAGCTGCCGGCACACGCCAAGGAAGGAGAGCGGGTCGGGGACATGTTCGACCACCTCCATGTTCAGCACCACGTCGAAGGATTCGCCCGCCTCGGCCAGGGCCTCGGCGGTCGTGTGGCGATAGTCGATCTCGAGCCCCGACCGTTCGGCGTGGATGCGCGCCACCGCCACGTTGCCTTCGGCCGCGTCGGCGCCCACCACCTCGGCCCCCAGCCGGGCCATCGGCTCGCTGAGCAGCCCGCCACCGCAGCCGATATCGAGAAGCCGCAGGCCGGCAAGCGGCGTTTGCGACGAAAGATCGCGGTCGAACTGCCCGGCAATCTGGGTGGTGATGTAGTCCAGCCGGCAGGGGTTGAGCATGTGCAGTGGCTTGAACTTGCCGGTCGGATCCCACCATTCGGCGGCCATTGCCTCGAACTTGGCGATTTCGGCGGGGTCGACGGTGGATCGAGGCGCTTGCATTCCGGTCTCCGTTCGCTCTTTTATCATTGTATCGCTATACAGGTCACTAATGGACAAGTACCCGGATCAAAAGCGCGCAGTTCAATATCTGCATCGGCCGGTCGAACCCTTCGACCAGCGCATGATCGATGTCGGCCAGGGCCACCGGGTCTACATGGAGCAATGCGGCAACCCGCGCGGCATCCCGGTGATCGTCCTGCATGGCGGGCCGGGGGGCGGGTGCAGCCCGGCCATGCGCCGCTATTTCGATCCCGACCGCTACCGGGTGATCCTGTTCGACCAGCGCGGCTGCGGCCGCTCGCGCCCCCATGCCAGCGTGGATCACAACACCACCTGGCACCTGGTGGCGGATATCGAGCGCATCCGCCACCTTCTGGGCATCGACCGCTGGATCGCCTTCGGCGGCAGCTGGGGGGCGACGCTGGCGCTGATCTATGCGCAAAGCCACCCCGAACGGGTCAGCCAGCTTGTCCTGCGCGGCGTGTTCCTGATGACGAAGGCCGAACTCGACTGGTTCTATGGCGGCGGCGCCGGGCGGTTCTGGCCGGAACTGTGGGCGCGCTTCGTCGCTCCCATCCCCGAGGCCGAGCGCGGTGACCTGATCGCCGCCTACAACCGGCGCCTGTTCAGCGGCAACCTGGCCGAGGAAATGAAATACGGCCGCATCTGGTCGGACTGGGAAAATGCCCTGGCCTCGATCCACTCCAACGGTCAGGCGGGGGAAACGCCCGGCGATTACGCCCGCAGCTTTGCCCGACTCGAGAATCACTATTTCCACAATCGGGGATTTCTCGAATTCGACGGTCAGATCCTTGCCAACATGGGGCGGATATCCCACATCCCCGGCGTGATCGTGCAGGGGCGTTACGACATGATCTGCCCGCCGAGCAGCGCGTGGAAGCTGTCCGAACTCTGGCCTGCTGCGCAGCTGAGGATGGTGCGCAACGCGGGCCATGCCCTGTCTGAGCCGGGGATCAGTTCGGAACTGGTGCGCATCATGAACGACCTTGCGCGGGAGATGGCCTGACATGACCCGGATCGACCGCCGCGCACTTTTCACTTCGGGCGCTGCTGCCGCGCTGCTGGCGGCGACCGGCGTGTCGCTGGCGGCGACGCCCCGGCCCGGCGGCCGGCTGCGGCTGGCGGTGCCGCGCGACGGCGACAGCCTGGCGGCGGTGGTGCGTGGCGCGGTCTTCGACACGCTGACCGAGGTGGCGCCCGACGGCGTGCTGCGCGGTGAGCTGGCCGAGAGCTGGCGGGGCGATGTGCAGGCCCGCGTCTGGCGGTTCGACCTGCGCGCGGGGGTCCGGTTCCATGATGGCGCCGCGTTCGGCGCCGAAGACGTCGTGCGATCCCTTTGCGCGCATGATGCCGCCGTGTTGAAGGATGCGCGGATCGAGGCAATCGGGCCGCTTGCCCTGCGGATCGAGCTTGCCCGCGGAGATCCGGATCTGCCATTGCGCCTTGCCGATCCGGCACTGTTCATTGCCCGGGATGGCGAGGTTGCGGCGCCGGACGGGGCGATGAACGGGACCGGGCTGTACCGGGCCGTCCGCCTGCGCGAAGGGCGGCATTTCCTCGGTCGCAAGGTGGCGGACAACTACCGTCGGGACCGGGCCGGCTGGGTCGATGAAATCGAGGTCGTGGTCATCCCCGACGCGATGGTGCGTGCCGAAGCCCTGCGCGACGGCTATGTGGACGTGGCCGCGTGGCCTGCGCGCGACGGGTTGCGGGGGCGGGGCGATTTCGTCTTTCACCCATCCGGCGAATCGGTCGAACTGGCCACGCGCGCCAATGTCGGCGTGCCGCGCAGAATCGGTGCAAGCGGTCCGCTGGACGACGGTCGTCTGGTGGAGCGCTGGTGGCTGGTCGAGAGCTGAGAAGGGGCGTTTCGGCGGGGGCTCTGCCCCCGTCGCCCGTGCCGGGCGACTCCCCCGGAGTATTTTCGGCAAGATGAAGGGGAGCGGGCGGATCCGGGCCGTTCACCGGGTGCGGCTTTCGGGCGAGCCGAGATAGCGTTGCAGGGCGGGCGGCGGATTGTCGAGCAGTTCGGCGGTGGGCCGGGGCGGGTGTGCGTGCCCTTCGGTGACCAGAACAACAAGGTCGGCGATGCGTCGCGCGTCGTTGGGGTCGTGACTGACCATCATCAGCGTGGCCCCGGTTTCCTGCGCCAGTTCGCTCACGAGGTCGAGCATCTCGGTCTTCAGCGCCGGTCCGAGCGCGGCGAAGGGTTCGTCAAGCAGCAGGAGCGGCCGGTTCTGCACCAGCACCCGCGCCAGCGCCGCGCGGCTTTGCTGCCCGCCTGACAGTGCCGCGGGTTTGCGTGTTTCCAGCCCCGCCAGGCCGGTGCGCGCGATGGCCCGGGCCACGCGGGCCTTCTGTTCGGCGTTCAGGCGCAGGTCGGGCCGCACGCCCAGCCCCACGTTCTGTTCCACCGTCAGGTGCGGAAACAGGTTGCCGTCCTGGAACAGCATTGCCACCGGTCTCTTGCCCGGCGGTTCCCGTGTGATGTCACGGCCCTGCCAGAGGATGCGTCCGCCCGTCACCGGAAGGAAGCCGGCGATTCCCTCGACCAGCGTGGACTTTCCCGCCCCCGACGGGCCGATCACAGCGACTTTGGCCCCGGCGGGGATGGTGAAATCGGCCCGGGTGGTGAAATCGCCATTGGCGACGATCGTGGCGTCAAGCTTCAGCATGAAAGCGCCCTCCGCGGTCGAGCAGCCAGAATGCGGCCATCGACAGGCACAGCAGCAGCAGCGCCGCGCCGGCCGCGGTTTCCATGCGGTAGGCGCCCATCAGCCGCCAGACCTGAAGCGGCAGGGTGGCGCGATCGGGGTCGGCAAAGAGCGCGATCACCCCCAGGTCACCCATGGACAGCGCCGCCGCAAGCCCTGCCGCGAATCCGATCTGCGGGCGCATCCGGGGCAGCAGGACCCGCCGCACGAAGGGCCAGCCGCCCATGTCCAGCGCCAGCGCCAGCCGCCCGTGGCGGGCCACGACTTCGCAGGCGCGCGGCACCAGGATGCGCAGGGCGAAGGGTAGCGCCATCACCGCGTTCACCAGCGCGGTGACCGGCAAGGCCAGCGCGCGCGGGTCGGCCAACGGGTTGATGATGATGAAAAGCCCGGTCCCGATCACCAGGGGTGAGGCAGCCAGCCCCAGCATTCCGGCCAGCTCGACCCCCGCGCGCCGGCCGGTGGCGACGGTTGCGGCCATGGGAAGGGCAAGCATCAACAGCAGTGCGGTGCTGCCTGCCGCCACCTCCACCGAGGTCAGGGCCGCCCGCCACACCCCTGCCGGAAGCGAAAGGATGCCCGGCACGCCCCTGGCGATGATCGCCGCCAGCGGGAGCGCCAGAAAAAGGGTGGCGAGTCCGATCAGCGCCGCGTCCTGCGCCACCAGACCCGCGCCGTTCGCGTCCCACCTCTGAACCGGACGGTCAAGCCCCGCGCCCGGCCCCTCGTGCCGCGCCGCCTTCAGCGCCAGCAGCGCGGCAGCGCTGGTCAGCAGGATCTGGATCGACGACAGCAACGCCGCCCGCCCAAGGTCGAAATCGAACCGGAAGGCTTGGTAGATGGCCAGTTCGATGGTCGTGGCCCGGGGCCCGCCCCCCAGCGTCAGCGCAACGGCAAAGCTGGTCAGGCAGATCGCGAACACCACCGCCAGCGCGCCCGGAACCACCCGCGCCAGCATCGGCCGCTCAAGCAGCCGCCGGATCTCGCCCGGCCCGGCGCCAAGCTGTGCGGCCAGGCGGAACCGCTCGGCCGGGATTTCCTGCCAGCCCTGCAGGATCAGCCGAGTCGCCAGCGGCAGGTTGAAGAAGACATGCGCCAGCACCACCCCGTGCAGCCCGTAGATGCTCAGCGGCGGCAGTCCGAACCAGCCCAATGCCTGACTGACCCAGCCGCTGCGACCGAACACGCTCAACAGCCCCAGAACGGCGACGATCACCGGCAGGATGAAGGGCGCCCCCATCAGCGCGATCAGTGCCCGCCGCCCGACAAAGCGCCGCCGGGCCAGCGCCCGGGCGACAGGAACCGCAAGGCCGACGCTGATCGCGGCCGACAGGGTGGCCTGCAAGACGGTGAACCGGACCGCGGCCCAGTCGGCAGGCCCCAGCCCGCGCCCGGCCTCGGCCCGCAGGAACACCGCCGCCAGCGACCCCAGGATCAGAGCGCCGACCGCAGCCGCCGCGCCGATGCCGGGCCCGGCGCCTACTGGCTGAGCGCGTCGCGCCATTCCGCCAGCGCCGCATCACGCAGCGCGGCTGCCTCGTCCTCGGGCAGCAGAAGTGACCGAGCCGGCCGAATCAGCCCGTCGAAGCCCTCGGGCAGACCGGCCTTGGGGGTCACCGCCGGATACATCCAGTTGGTGGTGGGAATGATCGACTGGAATGCCTCCGATACCATGAATTGCAGGAACCTGTCCGCCAGCTCGGGATGGTCCGACGCGGCCAGCTTCGCGGCCACCTCGACCTGCATGTAATGGCCCTCGTCGAAGGCCGCGGCGGTCTTGCTCGCATCCTTTTCGGCGATCAGGTGATAGGCGGGCGAGGTGGTGTAGCTCAGAACCATGTCGGCCTCGCCATCCAGAAACAGCCCGTAGGCCTCGGACCAACCCCTGGTCACCGTCACGATATTGTCGGCCAGACCCTTCCAGATCCCGGCGGCCTCGTCGCCGTAGGCGGCCTTCACCCACATCAGCAAGCCCAGACCGGGGGTGGATGAGCGGGGATCCTGGATCACGATCTTCAGATCGCTGTCGGCCAGAGCGCGGAAACTGGTGGGCGCCTCAAGCCCGACATTGTGGACGAAGGCGAAATAGCCCCAGTCATAGGGCACGAAAACGTCGTCCTGCCACGGAACCGGAAGATCGAACTCCGCCTCCACCGCATGCGGAGCGAACAGCCCCGTGGCCCGCGCCGCCGCGGTCAGACTGGTATCCAGCCCAAGAACCACATCCGCATCCGACCGCGCCCCCTCCAGCCGGAGCCGGGCCAGCAGCGCGGCCCCGTCGCCCGCCGCGACGAATTTCAGATCGCAATCGCAGTCCTCTTCGAACGCCGCCTCCACCGCAGGCCCCGGCCCCCAGTCGGAAACGAAACTGTCATAGGTATAGACGACCAGTTCGGGCTTTTCGGCAAATGCTGCCGTCGCCGTCATCATCACGCCCGCTGCAAATGCAAGATGTTTCATGGCATCCTCCTTTGCGGCGACAGGGCAAGGTCTACGGGGATGTCCATATCCTTCCCTCCGCCGGTATTAGCCGGTTCAGGTTCAACGGGTTCGCATCACGCGTCTCAGCCCCCGCACGGGGCACCCCGAGGTGCCGCGCAGCCTATGCCCACCCGCCACGCTTGGCAACCGCCTCTTCATCTTGCCCCATATACTCCGGGGGGGGTCGCCCGGCACGGGCGACGGGGGCAGCGCCCCCGCCACCTTGAGCAATCCTCTCCCGACAGCTAATCACGGAACATCAAAGGAGAGCCCCCATGTCATTCAACAGCTTCGGCCACCTGTTCCGCGTCACCACATGGGGCGAAAGCCACGGCCCCGCGCTCGGCGCAACCGTGGACGGGGTTCCCCCCGGCATCGCGATCGACGAACCCGCGATCCAGTACTGGCTCGACCGCCGCAAGCCGGGGCAAAGCCGCTTCACCACCCAGCGTCGCGAGGCAGACGCCGTGCGGATCCTGTCGGGCGTGTTCGAAGGGCAGACCACCGGAACCCCGGTGCAGCTGATGATCGAAAACACCGACCAGCGGTCGAAGGACTACAGCGACATCCGCGACAAGTTCCGCCCGGGCCATGCCGCCATCACCTACTGGCAGAAATACGGCATCCGGGATTATCGCGGCGGGGGCCGCTCCTCGGCCCGCGAAACCGCCGCCCGCGTGGCTGCCGGCGGGCTGGCCCGCGCGGTGCTGGCCGATCTCGCCCCCGGCGTGGAAATCCGCGGCTACCTGGTCCGCATCGGCCCCCATGCCATCGACCGCGAACGCTTCGACCGGGACGAGATCGAAAACAACCCCTTCTGGTCGCCCGACAGGCGCGCGGCCGAGATCTGGGCCGACTACCTCGACGGGCTGCGCAAGTCGGGCAACTCGGTCGGCGCCATCGTCGAGGTCACGGCCAGGGGCGTCCCCGCGGGCCTCGGAGCACCGGTCTACGCCAAGCTGGACACCGATCTTGCCGCCGCGATGATGAGCATCAACGCCGTCAAGGGGGTCGAGATCGGAGAGGGCATGAACGCCGCCCGGCTGACCGGCGAAGACAATGCCGACGAAATCTTCATGGGCAATGACGGCAGGCCGGTCTATTCCTCCAACCACGCCGGAGGCATCCTGGGCGGCATCTCGACGGGGCAGGAGATCGTGGTCCGCTTCGCGGTCAAACCCACCTCGTCGATTCTCAGGCCGCGCCGAACCATCACCATGGCGGGCGAGGCCACCGAGATCGTCACCAAGGGCCGCCACGACCCCTGCGTCGGCATTCGCGCCGTCCCGGTGGGCGAGGCGATGATGGCCTGCGTGCTGCTCGACCACCTGCTGCTGCATCGCGGACAGGTCGGGGGCGAGATCGGCCATACCCGCGGCCGCATCGGATAGCCGGCCTTGGGCGCGATTCTCCCGATCACCTTTCCGATCTACGCCACCATCGGCATCGGC
>JALTNO010000467.1 GCA_027000645.1 Paracoccaceae bacterium
ATGCCGAAGGGGCGGACATGCGCACGGTGATCTTCGACCTGGACGGGACGCTGGCGGACACCTCGGGCGACCTGATCGCGGCCGCCAACCACTGTTTTCGCCGCATGGGGCTGGGCGAGATTCTCGATCCGCTGGCCGACCAGGGTATCGCGCTGCGGGGCGGCAGGATGATGCTTACCCGCGGGCTGGAACGGGCAGGCCGCTTCGACCCGGCGACGGTCGAGGAATGGTATCCCGAACTGCTGCGGGCCTACGGGGCGGCGATCGATGCGCACACGGTGCTGTATCCGGGGGCGATGGAGGCGGTCGAGACCCTGAAACTGCAAGGCTTCGGCGTCGGCATCTGCACCAACAAGCCTGCCGCCCTCGCCGATCTTCTGCTGCGGCGGCTGGGGGTGCGAGGGGCTTTCGATTCCATGGTGGGGGCCGATACGCTGCCGGTGCGCAAGCCCGATCCCGAACCGCTGCGCGAGGCCGCGCGTCGGGCCGGAGGCGATCCCGCACGCTGCATCCTGGTGGGCGATTCCGATACCGACCGCAAAACCGCACGCGCAGCCGGAGTGCCCTGCGTCCTTGTCACCTTCGGCCCCTCGGGCGAGGACATGGCCCGGCTGGAACCCGAATCCCTGCTGCACCGCTTTGCCGATCTGCCGGCGCTGGTGGCCCGGCTTTCCGGCTAGGCGCCGGGCGACGACGGGCGGGGCAGGGGCCCTCGCTCCCGCCGCCCCGGTTCCCGCTCAGCCGTCCTGCCCGAACACGCGGGCAAAGATCGTGTCCACGTGCCTGGTGTGATAGCCGAGGTCGAATTTCTCGTTGATCTCGTCCTCGGACAGCACCGCGCGCACCTCCGGATCGGCCAGCAGTTCCTCGCGGAAATCCCTGCCTTCTTCCCACACCTTCATGGCATTGCGCTGGACCAGCCGATAGGCGTCCTCGCGGCTCACGCCCTTCTGGGTCAGCGCCAGCAGCACCCGCTGGCTCATCACCAGCCCGCGAAACCTGTTCATGTTCTTCAGCATGTTCTCGGGATAGACCACCAGTTTCTCGATCACCCCGGCCAGCCGGTTGAGCGCGAAATCCAGATGCACCGTGGCATCTGGGGCGATGCCGCGTTCCACCGAGGAGTGCGAGATGTCCCGTTCATGCCAGAGCGCCACGTTCTCCAGCGCCGGCGTGACCGCCGAGCGGATCAGCCGCGCCAGACCGGTGAGGTTCTCGGTCAGCACCGGGTTGCGCTTGTGCGGCATGGCGGACGACCCCTTCTGGCCCTTGGCGAAGAATTCCTCGGCCTCCAGCACCTCGGTGCGCTGCATGTGGCGGATCTCGGTGGCGATGTTCTCGATCGAACTGGCGATCACCCCCAGCGTGGCAAAGAACATGGCGTGGCGATCGCGCGGGATGATCTGGGTGCTGATCGGTTCCGGGCGCAGCCCCATCATCTTGCAGACATGTTCTTCGACCCTGGGGTCGATGTTGGCGAACGTCCCCACCGCGCCGGAAATGGCGCCGGTGGCCACCTCTTCGCGCGCCCGCAGCAGGCGCTGCCGGCCCCGGTCCATTTCCGCGTAGAAGCGGGCGAAGGTCAGCCCCATGGTGGTGGGTTCGGCATGGATGCCGTGGGAGCGGCCGATGCGCACCGTGTCCTTGTGCTCGAAGGCGCGCCGCTTCAGCGCCGCCAGCACCCGGTCCATGTCGGCCAGCAGGATGTCGGCCGCGCGCACCAGCTGCACGTTCAGCGTGGTATCCAGCACGTCCGACGAGGTCATGCCCTGATGGACAAAGCGGGCCTCCTCATTGCCGATGATCTCGGCCAGGTGGGTGAGGAAGGCGATCACGTCATGGCGGGTCTCGGCCTCGATCTCGTCGATGCGGGCGATGTCGAATTCCACGTCGCGCGCCTTCCACACCGCTTCGGCGTTCTCCTTCGGGATCACGCCGAGGGCGGCCTGGGCGTCGCAGGCATGGGCCTCGATCTCGAACCAGATGCGGAACTTGGTTTCGGGCGACCAGATGGCCACCATCTCGGGGCGGGAATAGCGGGGGATCATGGCGCAGCCTTCGGTTGTTTCTTGCACGCGGCGGATGGCGGCCTCATAGACCGGGGACAGGGCGGCGGCAAGGGGGGCGGAGGGCGGCGCCCCCCTTGCCGCCGCCC
>JALTNO010000468.1 GCA_027000645.1 Paracoccaceae bacterium
ATATGAACACCTTAGTATGGGCTCAGAACTGCTCAACTGGAATAGACCCTGCCGGAAATACTCCGGGGAGCGCGAGGGGCAGCGCCCCTCGCCTCGCCGGGTTCAGGCAGGAAGCGGCATGGAATGCCACCAGATGCGCACTTCATGCGCCAACCCGTCGGGCGCGAAGCGCGCCAGCAGCACGCCGTCGAGTTCCATCCGGGGCAGCGGGTCGCCGGGGCGGCGGTCGGGCAAGCCGGTGCCGGCGGATTTTGCCCAGATATCGAACAACTCCTCGGATGCGACCCGGTAGGTAACGTTCCAGTGGGCGATGCCCTCTTGCGGCCCGTCCGACAGTATGTCGTAGCTCAGCGCGATGTCTTCCTGGAGCCGGATCCGGTCCCAGTAGGCGGCGAGCTTTTCGCGGCTGTCCTGGCACTGGAAAGGGGTGTTCCAGTAGCGTCCGCCGGGGGCGAAGAGGGCGGCGAAGCCCTGGCTGTCCTGCGTCTCCCAGACCCGTTTGTAGGCGGCCATGAAATCGCGGATG
The DNA here is from genome assembly GCA_027000645.1 of Paracoccaceae bacterium. GTDB lineage: Bacteria > Pseudomonadota > Alphaproteobacteria > Rhodobacterales > Rhodobacteraceae > Jhaorihella. The sequence goes on from JALTNO010000468.1 coordinate 527, forward strand.
CCCATGTTCAGAAGCCTTCGTCCTGACCCTGCTGCCACGGCTTGACGAGGTTGCCGAAGCGCGTGAAGCGCCCCTCGAAGCTCAGCTCGACGGTGCCGATCGGGCCGTGGCGCTGTTTGCCGATGATGACCTCGGCCTTCCCGTGCAGGCGCTCCATCCGTTCCTGCCAGGCGGCGATCTCGTCCAGCTTGTCGTCCGAAGGCTTTTCGCGTTCGGCGTAGTATTCCTCGCGGAAGACGAACATCACCACATCGGCATCCTGCTCGATGGATCCCGATTCGCGCAGGTCCGAAAGCTGCGGCCGCTTGTCCTCGCGCGCTTCGACCTGCCGCGACAGCTGGGACAGGGCCAGAACCGGGATGTCCAGTTCCTTGGCGATGGCCTTCAGCCCCTGGGTGATCTCCGACACCTCGTTCACGCGGCTGTCCTTGGCCGAGGCGGGGCGGACCAGCTGCAGGTAGTCCACGATCAGCAGGTCCAGCCCATGCGTGCGCTTGAGCCGCCGGGCGCGGGCGGCAAGCTGGCTGATCGGCAGCGCCGGCGTGTCGTCGATGTAGAGCGGGCAGGATTCCAGCGCCTTGGCGGCATCGACGAAGCGGCGGAATTCGGCCTCGGTCATGTCGCCGCGGCGGATCTGCTCCGAGGGGACCTCGGCGGCCTCGGACAGGATGCGGGCGGCAAGCTGCTCGGCGCTCATCTCGAGGCTGTAGAACCCGACGACGCCCCCTTCCACCGCCCCTTCGGTTCCGTCTGGCAGCTGGCCGCGCCTGTAGGCCCTGGCCACGTTGAAGGCGATGTTGGTGGCCAGCGAGGTCTTGCCCATCGAGGGGCGGCCGGCCAGGATCAGCAGGTCGGACCGGTGCAGGCCGCCCAGCTTCTTGTCCATGTCAATGAGTCCGGTGGACAGGCCCGCCAGCCCGCCGTCGCGCTGATAGGCGGCGTTGGCGACGTTGACCGCATCGGTCACCGCCTTGAGGAAGCTCTGGAAGCCGCCTTCGGTCTTGCCCTGTTCGCTGAGCTTGTAGAGCTTCTGTTCGGCTTCGACGATCTGTTCCTTCGGCTCGCTGGAGATATCGACCCGGGCGGCCTTGTCGGCGATGTCGTGGCCCAGCCGGATCAATTCGCGCCGGATGGCGAGGTCATAGATCATCTGCGCGTAGTCGCGCACGGCAAAGGCGGAAATCGCCGACCCCGCAAGCCGGGCCAGATAGGCCGGCCCGCCCAGTTCCTTCAGCCCCTCGTCGTCCTCCATGAACGCCTTGAGCGTCACCGGCGAGGCCAGCGCGTTCTTGGCAATCCGCGCCGCCGCGATTTCATAGATCCGGGCATGGACCGGGTCGTAGAAATGCTGCGGCCCGATGATCGAGGCGACCCGGTCGTAGACGTCGTTGTTGGTCAGTATCGCACCCAGGAGCTGCTGTTCGGCCTCGACCGAATGCGGCATGACATCGGCGTCCTGGATTTCGGTCTTGCCTGTTTCGATATTCGCGATTTCGTTCATCTGCTGTCCCGTCCCCCTGCACCATCCGGGTCTGCCAGATCGGGCGGTGGAATCCTATCGGGAAATCTCTGTGGATTGTCCCTTGAAGAAGGCTGTGGATGCCTGCGTCCTGCCGCAGATAGAGTAGCACAGGATCGTCAGACGACAAGATGTAGAGTGAGGCAGGTGATTCGAGCCGGGTTTGCTCACAGCTTGTCCCGGTGCGCGCCGGGCGCGTTCCGCGCCGTCAGCGGCGGTGCGCCTCCTGCCATCCACGCGGGTCGTGCAGGAAGTTTTCCACCTCGCGCAGGGTCTCTCCGTCGAAGGCGCCCGAGGATTTTGCCTCGGCCAGGACGTCCCACCAGGTGCACAGGTGGTGCAGCGTTACCCCGTGTCGGCCCAGCATCTCCGACGTTTGCGGGAAGATGCCGTAATAGAAGATGACGGCGGTGTGATTGCAGCTGGCCCCGGTTGCGCGAATGGCGTCGACGAAGGAGATCTTGGAGCCGCCGTCGGTGGTCAGGTCCTCGACCAGAAGGACGCGCTGGCCTTCGCTCATCACGCCTTCGATTCGGGCGTTGCGGCCGTAGCCCTTGGGCTTTTTCCTGACATAGGTCATCGGCAGGCCCAGCCGTTCGGCCATCATCGCGGCGAAGGGGATGCCGGCGGTTTCGCCACCGGCGATGTTGTCGAAGGCCTCGAATCCGGCATTGCGCATCACCGTGACGGCGAGAAAATCCATCAATGTTGCGCGGATGCGGGGAAAGCTGATCAGCTTGCGGCAGTCGATATAGGTCGGGCTGGGCAGGCCCGAGGCCAGCGTGAAGGGGTCGGCGGCGTTCAGGTGGACGGCCTCGATTTCCAGCAGCATCCGGGCGGAGAGACGGGCGATTTCCTCGGGCGACGGGTAGGAGGTGGGGATCATGTTCGGACCTTGGCTGTGGTTGAGGGGGCGGGGGCCTCCGGCGGGAGTATCTGGGGCAGGAGGAAGGGATCAGCTTGCGTGCCAGTGCACGGGGAAGCCCGGGTCGAATACGGTCACGGGCCCGTGGGCGGTTTCGATCTTCGCGGGGAAGGTGACGGGGGTCGGGGCGCGTGTCAGCGTCAGCCTGTCTTCGTTCGTCGGCAGCCCGTAGAATGCCGGACCGTTGAGCGAGGCGAAGGCTTCCAGCCGGTCGAGCGCGCCCTCGCGTTCGAAGATCTCGGCCAGCAGGGGCACGGCGATGGGGGCGGTGAAGCAGCCGGCGCAGCCGCAGGCGGATTCCTTGGCGGCGTCGAGGTGGGGGGCGCTGTCGGTGCCCAGGAAGAAACGCGCATCTCCCCCCGTCGCGGCGGCCACCAGCGCGCGGCGGTGGGTTTCGCGCTTGGCCACCGGCAGGCAGTAGTAATGCGGGCGGATGCCACCGGCGAGGATGTGGTTGCGGTTGATGACCAGGTGATGGACGGTGATCGTGGCGGCCAGGTCGCGATCGGCCGAGGTCACGTAATCCACCGCTTGCGAGGTGGTGACATGCTCCATCACCACCCGCAGCCCCGGTGTCGCCCGGCGCAGCGGGTCCAGCACCCGGTCGATGAACACCGCCTCGCGGTCGAAGATGTCGATATCCGGGTCGGTCACCTCGCCATGGACGCACAGCGGCAGGCCGATTTCCGCCATGCGTTCGAGCACCGCGCGGATGCGTTCGAAATCGCGCACGCCCGAGGCCGAGTTGGTGGTCGCCCCGGCGGGGTAGAGCTTGACCGCCTTCACCAGTCCGGTCCGGGCGGCGCTGGCGACGTCGTCGGGATCGGTTTCCTCGGTCAGGTAGAGCGTCATCAGCGGCTCGAACCGGGCGCCTTCGGGCAGGGCGGCGCGGATGCGGTCGCGATAGGCGGCGGCCTGCGCGCCCGTGGTCACGGGGGGCACGAGGTTGGGCATGATGATGGCGCGGGCGAAATGGCGGGCCGATTCGGGCAGGACGGCCGCCAGCATCGCGCCGTCGCGCAGGTGCAGGTGCCAGTCGTCGGGGCGGCGTATGGTCAGGGTCGCGCTCATGCGCCCCGGCTAGCACAGGTGCGGCGATCCGGCCAGAGGGGCGAGACGTTTTGCGCGCTTCCCCGGCGGGCGATCGCAGGGCAGGCTGTCGCGCGGAGGGCGCATGACCAGAACGTTGAGATTCGAACAGTTCTATCCGGCCGATCCCGACCGGGTTTTTGCGCTGGTCACCGATCTGGATACGCTGGAGGCGGTGACGCGGCCCTGGATCAGGTTCCATCACCTGCCCTCGGGGCCGGTGCATGAGGGCCAGGTGATCGACATGGCCCTGCAGATTTTCGGCTTTCCGCCGGTGCGGCCCTACAAGATGCGCATCGTGCAGATGGATCTGGCCGCGCGCCGCATGGCTACCCGCGAGGAAGGGGCCGGGCTGCGGTCGCTTGCGCACCGGCTGGAGGTTCGCCCGGCCCCAGGCGGTGCCTGCCTGATCGACGAGATCGAGATCGATGCGGGCTGGCTCACGCCGCTGGCTGCCGTGCTGGCCTGGCTGACCTATCGCTGGCGCCACCATGTCCGGCTGCGCCTGCTGGCCGCGGGCTAGGTGGCGGCGGGCATCTCGAATTCGCCGGCCTCGGCGCGTTTTTCCAGCGCCACCAGCCGGCGGCGGAAGCGGCGCGCGTTCAGCCGCGCGATCACGTTCCGGCAAAGGATCACGTTCAGTGCCGAGCGGTCCCTTGCGTCCAGCGTGTTGGACAATGAAAGCAGGTAGGAAAGGTTGTCGCGCCGCGCCCGGTAGAGCCGCGCGAAGATCAGCCGGTTGAGCCGTCGCTTGCGCGCCTGGACCAGAACCCGGTGCAGAAGGCGCATCTCCAGCAGGCGCGTCTGCAGCGCCGAGCCCATGTACCGCATGCGCAGCCGGGTCACGTTCGGCCGCTGGAACAGGGTCGCGTGCATGGCGTCCAGCTCCTGCGCCGGATCGTAGAGGATGAAGGCCTGCTCGGCCGCGTCCAGCATGTCGGGGGCATAGCCGTAACGATCGGTGAACGAGGTGCGCCGCATCTCGGGGAAGCGGTTGTCCCACTCGGTCATGCGCGGGTCCAGCGTGGCCTGTGGCTGCACTGCCACCACCGTCGCGCCGGGGGCGGCCACCGAAAACGCGGCGGCGGCATAGCCGCAGGGACCGGCGCCGTAAAAGAGGACCTGATCGAATTCCTCGAAGAATCCGTCATCGACAAGCTGGTCGAAGAACCCGTAGACGCGCGGATCGCGGAACCATGTGTCGCCGTCGGAGACGAGGCACAGATGCGACCAGCCCTGCGCCTGCGCGATCTCCATGCCCAGCGGCAGCGCCGCCTTCGACAGCGCCTGGATCCCCTGGACGGTTTCGAAACTGACCAGGAGCGTCCCGTTCTGGTCGAGAAAGGTAGCGAAATGCTTTTCGCCCAGGCGCTGCGACATGCCGTTGTCGTCGGCAATCGCCATCAGCCGATCCCGCCATTCCGGGGTCGGCAGTCCGGCAAGGGACAGATCGTTGTTCTCTGCGTCCTGCATGCGCTCGTCCTCGTCTCCGGCCACTTGCGGGCCGGTTCGCATCCCCGGTCTAGCCAGCGATTGCGGCCAAAATTGGAAAAACTCGGGCCCGTTTCTGGATCGGAGACAATGCCGGAACGGACGCCCGTCGCCTTCTACGACCTGTGGCCTGCTTGACCTCCGGTCCGAGTCGTGACCTGTTGGGCGCGGGAGATTTCACATGCAGATACCGCAATCCGTTGACGCCGTTCAGGAGATGCTCGCCGGGCAGGGATATGTCTGCGGCCGGGCCCTGGCCACGGTGGTATTCCTGTCGCTCAGGCTGGGCCGGCCGCTGTTTCTGGAAGGCGAGGCCGGCGTCGGCAAGACCGAGATCGCCAAGGCGCTCTCGGCCGCGCTGGGCCGCCGGCTGATCCGGCTGCAATGCTATGAGGGGCTGGATGCGGCCTCGGCCGTCTACGAATGGAACTTCCCGGCGCAGATGGTGGCGATCCGCACCGCCGAGGCCACCGGCGGAACCGACCGCACGGCCCTGCAGGAGGAACTCTTCAGCGGCGACTATCTGATCCGTCGCCCGCTGCTCGAGGCGATGGAGCCCGACCCGGCCGGTGCGCCGGTGCTTCTGATCGACGAAATCGACCGCACCGACGAACCCTTCGAGGCCTTCCTGCTCGAGGCGCTGTCCGACTATCAGGTCACCATCCCCGAACTGGGTACCATCAAGGCGCCCGAACCGCCCATCGTCATCCTGACCTCGAACCGCACGCGCGAGGTGCACGACGCGCTCAAGCGCCGCTGCCTCTACCACTGGGTCGATTACCCGAGCTTCGAACGCGAACTGGAAATCCTGCATGCCCGCGCCCCGCAGGCCGCCGAACGGCTCTCGCGCGAAGTGGTGGCCTTCGTCCAGCAGCTGCGCACCGAGGATCTGTTCAAGAAACCCGGCGTGGCCGAAACCATCGACTGGGCCAAGTGCCTGCTGGCGCTCGACGTGATCGACCTCAGCCCGGAAGTGATTTCCGACACGCTGGGCGCGATCCTGAAATACCAGGACGACATCCAGAAACTGCAGGGCTCCGAGGCCCGACGCATCCTCGACCAGGCCCGCGCCAGCCTGGAACCCGCCTGATGCTTTTTCTGGCCGGAAATATCCCGGGGGTGCGGGGGCAGAGCCCCCGCGAACCGGCTTCGCCGCAACGCTGACATGCCCGAATACGCCCCGCTCGACCTGCCTGAAAACCCGAAACTGGCGCAGAACATCATCCATTTCGCCAGGGCGCTGCGCAAGGCCGGGCTGCCGATCGGTCCGGGACGGGTGATCGAGGCGATCCGTGCAGTGGCGGCCGCGGGCTTCACCTCGCGCACCGATTTCTACTGGACGCTGCACGCCTGTTTCGTGAACCGCCCCGAACAGCGCCTGATCTTCGCCCAGGTGTTTCGCCTGTACTGGCGCGATCCGCGCTACCTGGAACACATGATGGCGATGCTGCTGCCCGCCATTCGCGGCGTGCAGGAAGAACGCGCGGCCGAGGCCGGAGAACGGCGCGCGGCCGAGGCGCTGCTCGACGGGATGCTGCCCGAAATCCCCGAGGGCGGCGACGATACCGAAGGCACCGAGATCGAGATCGACGCCTCGCTCACCATGTCCTCCGAGGAGCGCCTGCGCACACTCGATTTCGAGCAGATGAGCACCGAGGAAATCGCCCGCGCGAAACGGATGCTGGCGCGGCTGTCCCTGCCGGTGAAACCGATCCCGTCGCGGCGCAGGCAGGCCAGCCATCTGGGCCACCGCTACGATTTGCGGCGCAGCCTGCGCGCCGCCATGCGCACGGGCGGCGAGATGCGCGACCTGCACCGGCAAGAGCCGCGCCCGCGCTGGCCGAACCTCATCGTGCTTTGCGACATTTCCGGATCGATGAGTCAGTACAGCCGGGTCATCCTGCATTTTCTGCATGCGGTATCCAATGCGAAGGGGCAGGGCTGGGCGAAGGTCCATGCCTTCACCTTCGGCACGCGGCTGACCAACATCACCCGCCATCTGGCCCAGCGCGACGTGGATGCGGCGCTGGCGGCGGCCGGGGCGCAGGCGCAGGACTGGGAGGGCGGCACCCGGATCGGCGCCTGCCTGCACGCCTTCAACCGGGACTGGTCGCGGCGGGTGATGGGACAGGGGGCGGTGGTGCTGCTGATCACCGACGGGCTGGATCGCGACGACCCCGATCAGCTGGAGCGGGAGATGGAGCGCCTGCAGCTGTCCTCGCGCCGCCTGATCTGGATCAACCCGCTGTTGCGCTGGGACGGGTTCGCCCCGAAGGCGCGTGGCATCGCGGCGATGCTGCCGCATGTGGACAGCTTTCGCGCGGGTCATTCCATTGCTTCGCTGGAGGAGCTGGCCGAGGTCATTTCCCGCCCCGAGGACATTGGCGAAAAGGCCCGCCTGATGGCGATGCTGGGGGATGACGGGGCGTGACGGTTCGGGGTGCGCGGCTGCCGAAACGGCGCGGCGGTCCGGCCTGACGGGGGGCTTTGCCCCCCGCGCCCCCCAGAGTATTTCCGGCAAGATGAAGGAAGGGGCTGTTTCCGGATCGGTCAGTCCTTCACGTTGGCGCCATCGGTCAGGGGCCAGTAGAAATCCGGAGGCAGGCCTGCCTCGGCGCGCTTTTCCTCGTTGAACGGCGGTTTCAGGGGGCCGTGAAAATAGCGCCGGACGAGGTCGTGGAACCGCTCTTTCGGGTCCGCGTTTTCGCGCCCGCACAGGAAGTTGAACCATTTCGAGCCATAGGCCACATGGCCCACTTCCTCGGCGTAGATCACTTCAAGGGCGGATACCACATTCGGCAGTTCGGCCCGGCGGAAGATCTCGATCATCCCCGGCGTCACGTCGAGCCCGCGGGCCTCGAGCACCATCGGCACCACTGCGAGGCGGCCCATCAGGTCGTCGGCGGTATCGCGGGCGGCGCGCCACATGCCGGCATGGGCGGGAAGGGCGCCGTAATGGCTGCCCAGGGATTCGAGACAGTCGCAGATCATCTGGAAATGGCGCGATTCGTCATCCGCGGCCCGTACCCAGTCGTCGTAGAACCCCGCCGGCATCGACACATGGCCGAAGCGGGCGATGATGTCCCAGTGCAGGTCGACGGCGTTGAGCTCGATATGCGCCACCGCGCCAGG
>JALTNO010000469.1 GCA_027000645.1 Paracoccaceae bacterium
GCGTTGCAGCGCGACCAGCGCGGGCCGTTCGTCCTGGTGGTCAATGGCCAGGGAACGGTCGAACAGCGCTACATCCAGACAGGCGACACGGTGGACACGGCCGTCATCGTGACCGAGGGCCTGAACGAGGGCGAGGTGGTGATCGTCGAGGGGCTCCAGCGGGTGCGCCCCGGCGTGACGGTGGAAGCCGTGACCGCGGGCACCGGGGACTGAGCGATGTTCTCGGCACTCTTCATCAGCCGGCCGAAACTGGCCCTCGTCATCTCGCTGGTCCTCACCATCATGGGGTCGATCGGCTTTTTGGTGCTGCCGGTGGCGCAGTTCCCCGACATCACCCCGCCCGTCGTCAACGTCTCGACCACCTATACCGGCGCCAATGCCGAGACGGTGGAGAACGCGGTGGCCGCGCCGATCGAGGCGCAGGTCAACGGCGTGGACGACATGCTCTACATGACCTCCACCTCGTCCGACAACGGCTCGTATTCGCTCAACATCACCTTCGAGGTGGGCACCAACCCCGACATCGCCTCGGTCAACGTGCAGAACCGGGTGGCGCAGGCGATGGCCTCGTTGCCGGCGGAGGTCACGCAGTCGGGCGTGGTGACGCAGAAGGCCTCCACCAACATGCTGCTGGTGGTGACGCTGACTTCGCCCGAGGGCACCTATGACGACGTGTTCCTGTCCAACTATGCTTCGATCAACATCAAGGACGCGCTGGCGCGGATCCAGGGGGTCGGCAAGGCCGAGGTGCTGACCGATCTGAAATACGCCATGCGCATGTGGATGGATCCGAACCGCATGGCGGCGCTGAGCATCACGCCGGGCGACCTGATCGCGGCGATCCGCGAGCAGAACGTCGAGGTCTCGGCCGGGCAGGTCGGGGCGCCGCCGGTGCCGGGAGAGCAGGCGTTCCAGTACACGATCAAGACCAAGGGCCGGCTGACCACGGTCGAGGAGTTCGAGAACATCGTCATCCGCACCGGAGAGGCGGGTTCGGTGGTGCGGCTGAAGGACGTGGCGCGGGTCGAGCTGGGCTCGCAGTTCTATGCCGCCTCGGGCTTTTTCAACGGCACGCCGGCAACGGTGATCGGCATCTACCAGGCGCCCGGTGCCAACGCCATCGCCGTCTCGGAGCGGGTCCGGGCCGAGCTGGAGCGGCTGTCGCGGACCTTCCCGGACGATGTGAAATACGAAGTCCCCTTCGATTCCACCGCATTCGTGGAACAGTCGCTCAACGACGTGGTGAACACGCTGATCCTGACCTTCATCCTGGTGATCTCGGTGGTGTTTCTGTTCCTCGGCAGCGTGCGCGCGACGATCATCCCGGCAGTGGCGATCCCGGTGTCGCTGATCGGCACCTTCGCCTTCCTGCTGGTCTTCGGGATGTCGCTGAACACGGTGTCGCTGTTTGCGCTGGTGCTGGCCATCGGCATCGTCGTGGACGACGCCATCGTGGTGGTCGAGAACGTGGAACGCATCATCGCCGAGGAAGGGCTGGCCCCGCCCGAGGCAACCCGCAAGGCGATGGGCCAGATCACCGCGCCGGTGATCGCCACGACGCTGGTGCTGCTGGCGGTGTTCGTGCCCGTCACCTTCATGCCGGGCATGACCGGGCGGCTGTTCTCGCAGTTCGCCGTCACCATCTCGACGGCGGTGGTGATCTCGTCGATCAACGCGCTGACCCTTTCGCCGGCGCTGTGCGCGCTGGTGCTCAAGCCGCGCTCGGGCCCGCCGAAGGGGCTGGTCGCCGCCTTCGAGAAGATCATCGGCGGCATGCGCGGGGGCTACATGGCGGTGGTGCGCCGCCTGCTGCGGGTGCCGGTGCTGAGCCTCGTCATCATCGCCGCGCTATCGGCGGCGGGCGGGTCGATCTTCTCGACCACCTCCAAGGGGTTCATCCCGCTCGAGGACAACGGCTATCTGTTCGTCGATGTCCAGTTGCCCGACGCAGCCGCCCTGAACCGGACCGAAAAGCTGACCGAGCGCGTCAACGAGAAGATCGCCGCCATCGAGGGGGTGCAGAGCACGGTTCTGGTCAACGGCTATTCGCTGCTCAACGGCGGGCTGATCACCAACGGCGCCATGATCATCGTGGTGCTCGAACCGTGGGACGACCGCCAGACCGAGACGCTTGGCGCCGACGC